>CAZVCJ010000101.1:12277-14699 GCA_964625745.1 uncultured Anaerolineae bacterium
AGCCAAGCAAAATCGTGTTTCTCAGACCTTTACCAGAAATCATCGTTGTGCCTCCTTGAGAGTTTTGTTAGACGCTGAAGTTCGGCAAAATTATATCATCCACCACCTCCCATCCAAAAAGTCGGATGTTGCTTATTTCCGCGCCGCCAGGTAGATCGGGAACCCTCTAAACGGCAACCTTCGACTGGTACAGTATATAGTAAAAAGCCACTTACGTCAAACTCACAAGCGGCTTTTCTATTGCCAAAGGGTAATTGCTCAGCCTGTCATTGGCTGGATAGTTACGCCAAAGGATGGGCCCTCCCCAGATACGGCCTCAGACTCTCCAGGAGTCCAGTTTGCACAAGCAGCCAAGACGTGGTAAAATTATGCAGGGAAAAGTGGGTACTCCAAGCCGCGAAAGGAGAATCTCCATGACTAGACCGACTACTAAGCTTATCACTGCCATACTCACCAGGTTGCTGTACTTCATAATAACCTCCGCTCTTCTGGTGGCCCTTCTGCTCACCCTTGAGCGTGGCGTCCTGAGCCCTTCGGCAGCTCGACCGAGCGTCTCAGCCGTAAGCGGAGCGGCGCTCGACGAAGTCTCGCCGGAGTCAAACTCAGGACAGCGACTGTCGAAGGATGGCCCCTCTCCGGGCCCTCTTAGTGGACTGGCTTCCTCATCATCCCAGGCCGCCAACCTTCCCCAAACCCAACCGGGTGTATGGACGACCTACAGAAAGTCCGCTGGATTGGCGGCTGATTACGTCCTGTCCATGGCCGTGGACGGAGATAACGTCTGGTTCGGTACTAACAATGGGGTCAGCGTCTTCGATGGGGAGACCTGGACGACCTATGGTACCTCCGATGGATTGGTGTATAGATATGTAACTGCCATCGCCCTAGACTTGGAGGGTAACAAATGGTTTGGCACCCAACGTGGGGTGAGCATGCTCGATGATGGCGGCACTCCCCACAACAAGAGTGACGATGCCTGGACGACCTATACCACCTCAAACTCCGGGTTGGTGTTTAACAGGATCTCTGCCGTCGCCGTAGACCAGGAGGGAAACAAGTGGTTTGGCACCAAATTGACCGATGGATATGGGTACGGGGTCAGCAAGTTCGACGGGGCTACCTGGACGACCTATAATAAATCAACCGGAGCGCTAAAGTCTAACTCCGTCAATGCCATCGCCGTAGACAACTCCAACAACGTGTGGGTCGGCACCTCTACTGGCGGAGTGAGCAGGTTCGATGGAGTGGGCTGGATGCCCTATCGTGCAGGCTCAGGGTTAGCGAGTGATCACGTCCGGGCCATTGCCGTAGACAGCGCCAACGAGAAGTGGTTTGGAGGGTGTACCGACGGATACATCGAGTGGTGTGATATCCTCAACTGCATCAACGCTGCGGTGAGCCGATTCAACGACCGCACCTGGGCAACCTATATTGCCGGGTCGAGTGGCCTTGTAGGCAAGGAGATCCATGCCATCGCCATAGACTGGAGGGGGAACAGGTGGTTCGGCACCAGGTGGTACGGGGTAAACGAGTTCGATGGAGCCAATTGGGCAGTCTATGATACTTCAAACTCAGGGCTGGAGAGTAACTTTATCACTGCCATCGCCACAGACAACGAGTGGAACATTTGGTTCGGCACCTATGGTGGTGGGGTAAGCAAGTACGGCCTGCCTACGCCTACACCCACGCCAACTGCAACATCAACGCCAACTCATACACCGACGCCAACCATCACGCCCACAGCCACGCCGACGCCGACGGGCACACCCACTCCTACCTCGACGGCAACCAACACGCCCACACCTACAATGACGCCCACGCCTACAATGACACCCACGCCTATGCCGGTGGTCATGTGCTATTGCTGTTCCCCTGAGAATAGCATTTACCGGATTGATGCCTCATCCTTCTCCGGGTACACAACTGACTCAGCCGCCGCTTCCCCGCTTATTCATGTGACCTCTCCGCCAGCACCCTGGGGGTGGAATCAGCCGGGCTTCGTGCCCGGTAGCTCCTGGCAGCCAGGCTCAGAAGTTTGGTGGGCGTTCTGGACTGATCCCGCTTGGGTCCCTCTGCCCGGCGATTGCAGACCCATCGGCCTGCGCGGCGGGGATGGCAACCAAGAAGCTCGAGGCGGGACTACTCACCTGCATCGGCGCACTTTTACCCTCCCCCCTCCTGAAGAAGGCATGCGGGTGACACAGGCCACCCTGGAGATGTGGAGCGACAACAAAACGGAATGGTGGTGGCAGGGCGCCTCTGTTTCGTATGACAAGCAGGGATATATCGGCCAGGTAGATCTTTTCCCCGGCCACATCAAGCCCGACGGTGGAACCTACGTTCTGGCCATCCAAAACAGCAACGATTACGTTTCTCGCGATAACAACCCTCAGGGGACAGCCTGCCGTCTCTGTGTCACCTG
>CAZVCJ010000102.1:0-14664 GCA_964625745.1 uncultured Anaerolineae bacterium
ATGTTGTCAAGCCTATGTGATTGTCAAAGTGTCAACCTATTGTGAACCATCCCCACATTCTACCACAGAATGGTTACGCCTGTGCTGACCAATGTTACGAGTCTGTAACGATTTTGTCCCTGTTTCTTCGCATTGCAACCTTCACGACCACCGCCGAACCTCAAGATCCTCGTTTCCTTATGCGGTTCACACCCACTGCCGCTGGCGTAAGAAACAAAGGCCACGAAAGCGTTTCGGGTCTTCCGTGGCCTTTCGTACGATTCGTGGTTCAAACCACTGGCTTTTTCTCCTTGGCCCTTCGTGCAGATCGTGCGCGGAAAATACATTTGCAGAAGATCATTGGTCGTGTTTTGCAAGGTTGAAGTTGAGACTTTTGAATACAGTGCAGCCAGATCCAGTCAGGGGGTAGCTCAGCCACTACGCCTTCAGCATAGTTCTTTCTACCACGCCGGTGCCAGTGGCTCCCTCATGTCTCCATGACTAGGTGAGAAGATTCACCGCCTAGCATCAGCCATTCAAATTCTGTTCCGCTATTTGCCCCTGTTCCAGGCGGATGTAGTATGGGAATGGATTGGTTTCAAACGTGCGATCATGAGCTATGACGAAGATCTGGTCAAAGCGTTTCGCCACTTCGCCCTCGGTCAGTAGTTGAACCAATGCAGCCGTCCGCTGACGGTCAAACGCACTGAGAGGTTCATCAAGGAATATGAACCTTGGTGAAGCCCCTAACTCTTGCGGTAAAGCAGCAAGAGCAAAACCCAGACGCAACGCCAGCGAGAACTGATCCTGAGTGCCGCCAGAAAAGAAGTCTTTCTCTACGTACTCGCCTCGCTCACCAGCGTGTGCATCCCATACACGGATTTTGTAGCTAGTCGGGTCGAGTTCGGCATGATGATAACGCCCGGCTGTCAACAATGGTAGAATCAGTTGCATGTAAGCTATCGTGCCGGGGAGGACTTGCGATAGCATTCGTTCTCGGACGCCTTCCAGAATGGGCTTCGCTTTGTGACAAATTGCCTTGCGTTGCTGAAGTGCCTCAACCTCACACTGACAGCTTTGTTCATCCAAGTCCTGATGGCGAATATTGAGCTTGGTCTCCAGCTTTCGCACTTCATCCCCTAGACTTCTGACAATGCCTATAAGGTTGGCGTGTTGCTCTTCAAGCTCAGAATGATCGGTGGCCGACCAGTTCATGAACTCGGGTTTCAAAGAAGCTATGGCTTCTAGAGTCAGTTCTTCAGGAACAGGTAGGTCCAACTGGGCTAAATTCTGCTCTATGTTTGCTTTGGCAGAAGCAACAACTCCATTTGCTTGGTTAACGGCAGCTTTGGCATTGGCAGCAGCTTCTTGAGCTGACTTGAGGTCAAACCTCAATTGGCTCTCGTCCAATTGTCCCAGTGCTTGCCTGACATCAGCTAGGACCAGGGAGACTGTATTGCTATCCGGGACACTGATTGGGTCTCCGACTCTCTCTGACAGCTCCGCCAGTTTTTCACTCTGCTCTTGAATCTTATCCCGTTCGTCAGTGATGCTCTTCCTCCACTTCTTTTGTTGTTGCCTCAGTTTCTCCCGTCCTTGGATCTGTTCTTCTAACTTCCCGATCTCGCTAGTCAGCCCTCCTATCTGCTCGGCCACACACATTAACGCTGACTCGGTTTCTTGCGGTAGGTCAAATCGTGCCAAATCATCAGCAATCGCTCCCCACTTGTCTCTCAGCGTGTTTTTATTATCCACCTCACTATCCCTCAGCATCTCGATTTGGCGTTTAACAGCATCTATGTGTGGCAGATCAACCTCGGTCAAAGAGTTGTCAAGTTCACCCTGCACGCGAACAACCTTGACTTCAAGTGCTCTGCGACGTTCAGCAAGAGTCGACAGCTCACCCTCGGCCTCGCTCACAGCCTGGATGAGCACACTCATATCGTACTCCCCAAGTCTATCTTCTAACACTCGAATAGCTGTGTCGACTTCGTCCTCAGATTCAGGAACGTCCACTTCTAGTCTTTCGAGCTGAGACACGCATGTTTCCAGAATCGGCGGCTTCTGGTCACTCACCATCTCTTTGCGTCGTTCCTGTTCCTCAACGGCTCTCTTGTACTCTTGCAATTGGTTGCCACAGTTAACCAATTCGGCCTTGATATATCGGTGCTGTCTCAAGCCACGCACACCCACTATTACACCAGCGACAATCAACACAGCCGCAACCAACCAGAGGAGGTTGAACAAAAAGCCTGTCACGGCAAGAGCAATTCCAATTAACAACAATATGACAGTTACCGGTATGACCTTCGATGATTCTCGCTCAAGCTCAAGAATATCTTGCCGCCTCCGAACACTATTGGCCTGCTCCTGGGCATGCCGGATTTGTTCATCGGCATCGGCTAAGGCCTTTTTAGCTCGGCGAGCAACCTCCCAACGCCGTAGCACCTCAACAGTCTGGGCAGCTTTCAGGCGACGCTTGGCATTATTGGCAGCATCATGAGCGTCCTCCTCCTCACTCGGTAGAGCTTTAAGCTCTCTCTTCGGTTCTTCCAATTGATCAGCCAAAGATAGGATGCTCTCCAATCGCTCCTGTCCAGCTTTGGCCTGCCGTCGGGCGTCTTCCAACCCTTTGATTTCGTTCAGGTGGCTTTGCAGAGTCTGCAATGTTCCCAGGTCAGCACTTTTGCATGGTAACTCCTCGCGCTCCAGTCGATCAAGCTGGACCAACTCACCTTGCAGACGTCTTATCTCTGTTTCGTAATTGGTGATAGTGCCCAGACTGTTCTGAATGGCCACCAGCGCAATCTCAGCAGACCGCAAATCATTCAAACGTGCCAACTCTTTTCCCAGCCGTCCCACCTCGGCTTTTTGCCTCACTTGCTCTGCAGATTGTTTCTGGATTGTCTCGCGCTGTCGCTCAATCTCGTCGAGATCAATGTGTATGGCAACCAATCTGAGTTGACGTTCGACTTGAGTCTGCTGTTTCCGGGCCTCGGTCAACTCGCGAGCAGCCTGTACCAGTTGCAGCTTATCTTTAGCGACGCCTAGCCCATAGTCGTCACCCCGTCCCCATTTGAATGCATCGCCCAGCTTGGTCAGACGATCCATGTCAAGCAACTTCAGAAGCACATCCTCACGTTTGGTCCTGTTCGAGTCCTCAAGCTTGTCTAGCTGCTTTTGTTCGACAAAGCAGGAGTTGAGCAGGGCCTCACCGTCCAGCCCATTGAGTTCCTGCATGATTCTCACGTTTACGGCACGGACGGTAGATATGGTCTCCGGATCGCGGTCAGGATAGGCGACCACTAGTTGAGCAGTAGTATTAGAACGACGACGGAAAATGCCGCGCTGAATTTCCAACTGGGTATCACCCACTGACATCGTCAATGCAACAAAAGCCTCAGACAAACCGTGACGTATGGCACTGTTTATCCGCCCCCGCCCGCCGCCTCGCTTGACCAGGGCATCCCCATAGAGAGCGAAATAGATGCTCTCGAACAGGGTGGATTTGCCAGCCTCATTCTGCCCCTCAATGAGCACGCAACACCGAGACGGGAAGGATAGGTCTATACCAGAGAGACGTTTGAAACCCTCAACGTGCAATCGTTCAAGCTTGATCATCATCCACCTACCAGTTCATCATATTGAGCTAACAAGACTTGCTTGGTGGTAGCCAATACGGCACGCTCCTCTTCACCGCCAGCCGTACTGATAAGTTCATCGGCGTAGGCCGCCAATTCCTCGCGCATTGAGCGACGCGAGCCTCCGCCCGGAATGTTGGCCATCGGTCGTTGTACTCGAAGTCCACTTACGTCCAGGTCGAAGAAGAAGTTGTCTCTGCGCCCAGCTTCCTCAATACGTCTCATATCCAGCCGAGAGAATAGATCGAGCGGGATTGCTCCCTCGATTCGGAGCTTTAGCATAGTCTCTGCCCCAGATGCAGTTCCCAACCGGGCTAGAACCGTACCTGCAGGATCGCCATTGTCCAGTTCAGTGACACGTATCAAGACTTCAGCCCGAGGCTGAGGTGTAATGGGCTTGTATTGCGGTTGCTTGTCAATGCGTCCCAGTTCGATCTCCAGGTAGACAAACCCGGCCTTGTCATCTTCCCGGTCGCCAAAGTCCATCCACTCGGTCGCCCCTGGCACGACGACGCGCTTGTTGCCAAGAACAAAGGTACTATAGCGATGGATATTGCCGACGAAAAGGTAATCCACCCCTTGCAAAGATTCGATAGCTGCCCGGGAGAGGATCGCTTCCTGGGCATCAGGATGTATCATGCCTTCGATGGCACAATGCGTCAAGAGGATACGTACTTCAGCTTCATCCCCATCGAAAGTAACCCGATCCAATGGATTGTGCCCAGGCAATAGGTTGGGACTAGGCGTAATGCCACCCACAGCCACCCTCACACCATCTATCTCATCTATCCAAGGTCGAACTGTCAGATCCTGGTCAAAGAATACCAAGGCCCCTAGCTCATGGTACACACTCTGTGGGACATAACCACCCTGTTCGGTGCTACTTCTGGGCGTATCATGATTGCCACCAATAGCGATGACAATCACATCGTGTTCTCGAAGCCGCCGCAGCGCGTCAGCTACGTAAGTCCGCTCAATGTTGCGCGGGTTTGGACTATCGAAGAGATCTCCCGCGATCAGGAACAGGTGTGCTTGCTGCGCACAGGCAAACTCAACAACCTGCTCAAAAGCTTGACGCAATCGCCTCCGCCGCTCGGCCAAGACAGATGGCGACATCTTAGCATAGTAGCGACCGAGATGATTGTCGGCCGTCAGAACAACGCGAATCATAGCATCGACTCCCTTCCCCTAGGTGCAGCAACGGCAGGGGTGTTTTCTTCCCGCACTTGAGCTACTTCGGCAGACTGTCTAGCCCTCTCCAACTCCTGCACCAAATCGATATCAGCCCCACCCTCAGCCGAGACACGACCGGAGACAGCGATCATAGCTGGCACTCGCATCAACTGTCCAATGACTATTGCCTCACCCCGGTTGAGACCTGGTAGATCAGCCATCAATTCCTTGGAGAGAGCTTCGGCTGCATTTTGGATAGAGGTCTGATCGCGAGGATTGGTTACTTGCATAATGATCTGGCTACCACACTGAGACAATGCTTCTTCGTCAATTTTGCTCGGACGCTGGGTGACGAGTATCAAGAAAACTCGGAATTTGCGTCCTTCACTGGCAATGGTATTGATGATAGACGACGCCCGTGTTGTATAACTCCCCCCAGGAACCAACGTATGAGCTTCCTCCAATAACACAAAGACCGGATGCTCCAATTGACCGGCCAGTGCCCGCCGCCAGATTTCGTGTAATGCTTTGTCAGCTACGTAGGCTACCACCCGTCGGCCACCGCCAGCCAGATCAATGATGGTTACTTTCTGCGGTCGCAACATCGCATTGAGGTCAAAGTCAACCTGTCCCCAGATGCGATAACGAGATAGCGGCGCAATATAGCGTGAGGCCCCACGAGCTGCGTCACGGGTTTGACGATCATTCTCTTCGTTCCGCGCCATCTCCATCAATCGTTGATTCAGTTCGACAGGCGTGTAGTCCACACCATCGTCTTGCAGAGCTTCCAGTGCTCGCTGCACCGCTTCTCGGATGCGGGTGAACCTCTCCTGAATGCCAGCCAAGTCGCAAATCTCATCAGTAGTCAAATCCGCAAAGCGAACAGTGAATGGTTGAAAATCTCCCACTAACTCCTCAGAGAAACGATGATGCTCGACACCAGGAACGCGATAGAGGTCAACTCGACCGGCAAACGAGGTCTTGCGTGCACTCTGGTAAGGCGTATTAGCATGCTCAGTGACTTTGCGTATTTGTACATAGTCGGAGTTGGGATCGAGTACAAGTATTGTTGCTCCCAGCCCCACGAGACTTTCCAACAGCTTGCCAGCCAAATAAGACTTGCCTGCCCCAGTCTGAGCGATGATAGCCAAATGACGACGTAGGCCGTTGGGGTCAAGTTGTACCCGAACGCCACTACGGTTAATCAGATGCCCTACCTCGATGCCGTGCTCAATGCCAGTGGTGAAGAACTCCTGCAGAAATGCGTCACCGGCAATGTACACGGGATGACCGGGAGCAGCCGCAAACCGCGGACGACGTACAGACTTGCGCCTCTCCCCCTCATCTCTCAAATAGCCAATGATACGAGCTTCGCCAATTACACGCGGCCGGTCACTATACCGCCCCCGCAAGATTGCTACTGTTTCCTCGTAGGTCAGATCGCTGCCGAGAATGACAGAGCCGACCCCAAGTGCGGTCACTTGAGCCAGTATATCTATCTGGCGTGTCTGACCATCTATCCTCTCTGCGACTCCACGGATGGCCAGATACTCCAGTCTTCCGGGCATAAGGTCAGGAGTTGTGACGAAGTAAAAACCCTGAGGACTCGATTCACCAACGATGTAACCAACAAGAGTGTCGTTCTCAGCCATAGGACCTCCTTGCAAAGCGACGTAGTGAACGATCATACTTCACCGGCGTACCGACTACTTGACGAATGATACTCAAGTATTTCTCATCAACAACCCGACGATTAAGGCGTACTTTCCGATCAGCCGTATAGAGGGGTGCATTATAGACGGATAGACCACCGTAGGAAGCCAGCAGATGCGCCAGAATCATATGGACACGGTCTGGAGAAATAATCCGGGAGTAGAAGTCAGCCATCGCTGGCGGCTCGTCCAATATCATCGTTGCAGGCACTTCCACTCGCAATGGATCTTCACCAGGGCTGAAGCGCACATACCAAGCAAGAATGGCCGAGGCGCTTAGGGTTCTGTTAAGAATGCTGCTCACCCATTCTACATCTATGCCACGCCGTCCATACTCTCTCAGTAGCGTAGTTAAATCCCCAAGTAGTTGTCCCCGACGATGCCCAAACGATTGCATACCAACCAGAATTGGTGTGGAAAACCCTGCCCCCTCAGTCCAGCGATACAGGATTTCGGCATCAGTCGGTACACTCTCGCGACCAGAGACCATCTCGGCATCAGGGACATCGGCCGGAATGGTATCAGAATTGGCAGGCAAGTGCAGAAAAGTGTTGCTGAGCAAGTTACCCCGGCTGGTCTTGGACATCCCGACCAGCACAATGTTTAGTTCTCGGCACCGACGCCATAGCTCCAGATACATCTCTAAAACACTCAATGGGAAACCAGGAACACCTTTAATATCCCGAGAGTCATCACGTTGAATATCCAAAGGATAGAGCAGATGGGGCAACTCAGCATACAAAGAACCATCGAGGTATAGAATGCCACCGGCCAAATCGTCCAAGTGATCTAAAGCAATCTTGACCTCCATCCAACGGAGAGACAGACCTCTGTAACGCTCTAGAACTGGGTTGGGAATATTGCCTCGTCGGAAGATAACATCTGTATCCGCTTCCTCACGACCAGCCCGTTCCAAGAGAACGTGGCTCACAATCATGCACGCACCATTCTCGAAAAACCGTGTGGCAACCGAGCCATCAATGGCGTAGGCTTCCCGTTGTTCGTTGTCTACCCCGTGGGGCCAGGGATGCCAGTGATTCGCCATAGCAATAGCCAACCGCTTTTCATCAGAATGAGTTGTCTCTTGAGAAAAAAGCCTCTTGATTGACTCACTCTGGCTGGTTATGGAAGCTGCAAACCCAGCGACAAAGTCAGACATCTTTCCCTCCCAGCAGGCTAACGATACACAGCCCACGCTCTCAGCTAGTCGGATCCGTTCTCGGAAATCCCAGCGACTGGCACTTATACCCTTTCACCATTATAACAGATATTTGATGAAACCGCAATAGGGAAAATGGGAGCGTTACGGGTTTGGGACAGAGCAGTCAACCTAGGCCATCTGTGATTCGCTCGATTTCAAATGAAATCTGGGGGTCTCACGTGGCCTTCGTGGGCACCGGGCAATTATACAAAGTCGCTGTTGTGGCGAATCCGCCTTTTCCCTCAGGCCGCCAATGTTTTCATACAGCGCCATAAGGATTCGCACCGTTTTCTTGTCCCAACCGTGAAACGCTCTCGGAAAATCGGGAGCGTTACGCATTTGGGACAAGCTCTGCGAGGGTTTCAGGCAACTAGCCCAGCAATTGCCCGCGTTGCCAGGGCTTTTTGCTTCGTCTATACATTGCTCAATCTTGAATTCTCTGATCTGCATATTAAGTTTTCAGAATTAAGTCTTGACAAAACTTAATTTTTATGGTATAATATGATCTAGATATTAAAAATCTTAATGCAAAGTGTAACTTTTCTTACATCGCAGAAAAATTTCTAATGGCGCAGCAAAGAAATAGGGAGGTAGTCAATGTATCCCGTACCGGGTAGATGTCCAGTTTGTGGTGAAGAGACGACGGTAACGCGCGTGTATTGTCGTCAGTGCGATACGGTCGTGGAGGGGCGTTTCTCTCTGGGCAGGTTTCACCGCCTCACCCCCGAGCAGTTACAGTTCGCCGAAACCTTCATCGGCTGCGAGGGCAAGATCACGCGAGTGGAGGAGATTATGGGACTCTCGTATCCCGCCGTGCGAGCGCGGTTGCACGATCTCATCCGCGCGTTGGGCTACGAGGTGGGGACGGAATCCGCCGGCGTCTCGCCTGAGGAACGGCGGAGTATCCTGGAAGAGCTGGCCCAGGGCAAGGTCTCTGCCGAAGAGGCACTGACGCTTTTGCAGGGGCAATGAGCTCGAATCAGAAGCTAACTAATCACTTGAGGAGGTGTTAGACATGGCAGCATCGAAAGAAGAACGGGCGCAGATTCTCCAAATGATCAGCGAAGGGAAGATCTCTGCGGAGGAGGGATCTCGGCTTCTGAAGGCCATTGCATCCCATGACCGCCCGGGACGGACGGAGAAGACAAGTGAGGCTTTGCGCGACCGCTGGTTGCGCGTCCGGGTGTTCAACACGGTAACGGGCAAGCCCAAGGTCAACTTCAGTCTACCCATGGGGTTGGTCAGCGTAGGGCTCAAGCTAGGCGCTCAGTTCGTGCCTGAGTTGGTGGACATCGAAGACGAGTTAATGGCCGCCGCAGGGGAGGGCAGGCAGGGCAAAATCCTGGAAGTCGAAGACCCTGACGACGACGAACGAGTGGAAGTTTTCATTGAATAGCCAGATAGCTCTTGGCAGGAGGTAAAAATGTATCAAAAGAGAATCTCGACGTCGGAATCTCCCCGCGTGGAGGTGACTGCTTGCCAGGGAAGCTTGGTGGTAGCGACGTGGGACAATGCGGAAGTTTTGATCGAAGTGGAAAGCGAAGAGGTGCTGACCGTGGAAGAGCGAGAGGATACAGTGGCGCTGGCTGCCAGCCGTGATTGTAGCCTGACCATGCCCGCCGGCGCTTCTCTCGTCGTCATCCAGGCTCAAGGCGACCTCTCCGTGCAGGGAGCACGCGGAACCGTGGAGGTAACTACTGTGCAGGGAGACGCACAGTTCCAGGATGGCGCCGCCAGCGTGTCGTTGAGCACAGTCCAGGGCAACCTGGTGGTAGAGGGCTGCACCGCCGCTGTCAGCGCCGGGACCGTCCAGGGCGATGCCAGGGTGCGGCAAGTGGCCGGCCCTGTCGAGCTTGGCACAGTAGGCGGCGATCTGTTGGCAGAAGAGATCAATGGGCCGCTGTCGGCGCGGTCAGTGGCCGGCGATGCCTACCTCCGCCAGTTGAACGGTATGCTCTATCTGAGCGACGTTGGCGCGGACCTGGCCGGTCGAACCTGGGCGGCGGGCGCAGACGTGGCGCAGGTGGGCGGCGATGTCTCGCTCAAGACAGTCTTTGCCGGGCCATTCAGCTATGAAATCCAGGCCAAGGGCAACGTCATCGCCAAGGCGCTGCCAGGCAGCAGCGCGACGTTCACCCTCCAGACGACCAAAGGACAGATCAAGGCCAAGGGTATCACTGGGGAGATGACGGGGGAAGGGCAGTGGAAGGGCGCGATCGAGGATGGCGAGGCGCAGGTCACACTGACTTCCACCCACGGCAGCATGTTGCTCAAGACCGTAGGTGAAAGGGATGAGGATCAAGAGCGTGATGCTTTTACCATTCTGGCGGCCGATCTGGGCCAGATCGGCGCCGAGGCTGGCGTGGCTGCCCAGGAGTTGCCCTGGCACATTCAGCAGCGGGTGGCCGACAAACTGGCCACGATTGACCTCGAAGCCATCGCCCGCCGCGAGGCGGAAAAGGCCCGCCGACAGGCGGAACGGGAGGTTGCCAAGACGCAGCGCGTCGCAGAGAGGGCGCAGCGCAAGGCGGAACGCGCTCAGAGGAAAGCCCAGCGAAAAGTGCGGATGCACGTCGAGTGGGACACAGGTCGTGGCAGGCGGCGCAAGGCGGGGCGGGACCAGGAGTCCAGCGAAGAGGAACGCCTGGCGGTGCTCAGGATGTTGGCCGAGGGCAAGATCTCCACTCAGGAGGCCGAAACCCTCTTACAAGCCCTCGAAGGCTGAGAGTTAAAACGAGAAAAGTAAGGAGGCAATAACAAATGGAACAGCAAACAGCGACCACACAAACTCAAGAGGCCAGGAGTTTTAGCGATGCCTGTGAGCAGTTCGGTGAGCAGATGGCTGCCTGGGGTGAAGAGTTCGGATGCCACATGGAAGCCTGGGGCAGAGAGTTCGGACAGCGCATGGAGGACTGGAGCCAGGAGTTTGAACCTCGCATAGAGGTCTGGGCCGAAGAACTGGCCCAGAAAATGGAACTGGCAGGCGAGCGGATTCGGCAGTGGTTCGAGGAGCAAGCGGCCTCTCGTGCCGCCAGCGTCGGCAGCCTGCGAGAGGAACGCCTGGCCATCCTGCGCATGGTGGCAGAGGGCAAAATCAACGTTACCGAGGCGGAGAGCCTGCTGCGTGCGCTCGGTGAGTAGTCGGCTTGCTGGAGATACAATCATGCGGGCAGGGAGACAGACCCTGGAGAGCAAGGGAATGAGCGAGCTTGCTCAAGCGATTGTATGGATCGTCTTGTTCAGCCTGGTGATGGGGGTCTGGGCTTATCTCTGGGTTCCAATGCCCATCTTCTGACTCCGACCTGGTGTGCATCTGGGTCGCCCGCGGAGACACCTCACGAGGGGATGGGTGATTTGTGTTGCGTAGTGCGTGCCCTTGTGGGCCTCACACACCACGCAACACGTTTCAGTTCACGCCGATAGGTGATGGGGATTATGGAGACCGTAAGCATACAGCAATCGAAAGTAACGCCCTGGAAACTCCCATTCTTCACCATCTGGACAGGGCAGGCGTTTTCGTTAGTCGGCAGCAGGGCGGTCCAGTTCGCGCTGGTGTGGTGGCTCACCCAGTTGACCGGCTCAGCTACTGTGCTGGCGACAGCATCAGTGGTGACCATTGTTCCGGAGATTTTCCTCAGCCCCATCGCTGGCGCGTACGTAGACCGCTGGAACCGGCGCATAGTGATGATCGTGGCTGACGGCATGATAGCGCTGGCCTTGCTGTGGCTGGTGTATCTGTTCTGGGTTGACGCCGTGCAGGTCTGGCACGTGTACGTCGTCATGGCAGCGCGCGCGGTGGGCGGGAGCTTCCACTGGCCGGCCATGCAGGCCTCGACCTCGCTCATGGTGCCCGACAAACACCTGACGCGGGTGGCGGGTCTCAACCAGACGTTGAATGGGGTGCTCAACATCATTGCTCCGCCATTGGGAGCACTGTTGATGGGCGTGATGCCACTTCATGGCGTCATGCTGATAGACGTGGGGACGGCCATGCTGGCGATTACCTCGCTGCTCTTGGTGCAAGTGCCGCAACCCAGGCGCGACGACATGGGCACGGAAAAGCCATCAATCTGGGCCGACATGCGCGAGGGACTGGGCTACATTCAGAGTTGGCCGGGGCTAATGGCCCTGATAGGGGTGGCGATGATCGTCAAGATTGCGCTGACTCCGGCTTTTTCGTTGCTGCCACTCCTGGTGAGCCAGCACTTTCACGGTGGCGCCGCGCAGTTGAGCCTGCTGGAAGCGGCCGCCGGGGTGGGCATTGTAGGGGGCGGGCTTATCCTAAGTGCATGGGGCGGCTTCCGCCGTAAGATCTACACCACCATGTTGGGCATGGTCATATTGGGTCTGGGCTTTGTGGCCCTGAGTCTGACGCCGGGAGGATTGTTCTGGATGGCGCTGGCGAGCATCTTTGTGGCAGGATTGATGATACCGCTGATAGATGGGCCGATTATGGCCATTCTTCAGGGGACAGTCGCGCCAGAGATCCAGGGGCGCGTGTTCACAATGATGGGCAGTTTGATCTGGATCACCTCGCCCTTCAGCTTAGCGGTCGCCGGCCCGGTGAGCGATTGGCTTGGCTTACAGGTATGGTACGTGACAGCCGGTGTGATGTGCGTAGCGACAGGTCTGGCCGGGTTCTTTGTGCCAGCCATTGTGAACATTGAGGAGAATAACAACGGGGCTAGCGCAAAGGTGAAGCCACTGGCCCCAGCCGAGGGGTAGGAACGGCAAAAGTGTAGAAATGACCGAGCCAGCGGGCCCTCATTACTCAATCGCTCCCTGTTATCTCAAGGTAAGCAGAAGATTCCTGGTTCAACCTACTCCTAACCTCTTTCAACTTATCGTCAACATCCTCAAAATCCCCCCTCTGTCCGGCAGGAAGAAGGATGGCTATCTGGCACATTATCAACCGCGAAATATCCACGAAAAGATCGCCCTTCTCGAACTCGTTCAATTCTCCCACCTCTGGCGGACTTATCGGCTCTCCAAACCTAACCCTCTGCACTTTCAGCTTTCCCCCTTTTTCGTTGGTCACCAACCCCATAGGTACGATGGGGATTTTCTTCTTGAGAGAGAACAGCGCCGCTCCAGTTCTTAGATCGCGCTCCAATAGGCCGCTGCCCCTCGTTTTGCCCGTGATGGAAAGCCACAAGACATTCCCCTGGCCATCGAGATGGACCAGAACCTTCTTGAGAGTTTCGGGATCCAATGTGTATTTCCCGGATTGGTCCTTCAGGGCCGGGAATATGTGCTGATCCACCCCCAGGGCTTTTAGCAGCACATTTGCTCCCGCCACCACCTCTTTTCTGGCAATCCCTTTCACTCGGAATCTTTGTCCGGGCAGGCGACAGCCAACCTTTATGAGCGTCATTAGCGTCTGTGAAACCGAGGGATAATTGCTCACCAAAATCACCCGCTCACTATCGCCCAGACAGGCGGGAAGGGGCTCCACTTCGATTCCCATTATCGCCATATCTGTTATCTTTCGGACCCACCTGCTGCGGTCCAGCAACCTCCATGAACGCACCTGGGCATCAATCCTCTGGCGGATTCTCTCCAATATACTCGAAGCCACCTTAACCAGGCTTAGCACCTCTTTCACGGTTTCTGCCTCCTTTCTGAGAATTCCCAGCTCCCAAAAACGATAGAAGCCTAAAAAAACCAAAAATTCGCTGAAAAAAAGAGGAGATTACATCCCCACGATCTTCATCACCTCCTGGGCGAAGTCCGATAGTCTTTTCTTGTTCTCAGCGCTCAGCCTGGCCAGGTGGTCCTGATACTTCTGCGTGTAGGAAAGCAGCAGCGTGGTGACACGGCGATTGGCCTTTTCCACCAGGGTGAGACCCAGAGTCAGGCCAGGCAGCGCATTAAGCCCTAGCTCGTCAGGCAATCCCACAAGGTGAAGATCGGGGAAGATCCCGTTGACCTTCAGATCATCCCGCAGTTGGTGCAACTGCAAAAAGATGGCGGTGATCATCTCCGTGACGTAGAGCATGGGCGATTTACGCTTGGGGATGCGGAGCAGGATCTCGTCCAGCAGGTTCTGGTAAGCACCTTTGCGTTCATCCAGAGCCTGCAGGATGCGCTCTCTGACCCGCTCCCATTCCTCCTTGTCCCAATCCGCCCCGGCCAGTTGGGCCATCCTGCTGGCCGCCTTCTCCGTGGGATAAAAGACGATGCTGGAGCGGCCTGGCCCGCCCTCCTTGGGCAATATGTACTCCGAGGCCACCAGCCCTCGCTCTTCCAAGAGACGGAGCATGTCGTAGGCGGTCAGCTTGCTTACCCCCACCTTTTCAGCCAATTGGGCGTAGTGAATGGGATGTCTGGTCCCCCGATAAAGATCGAGAAATCGGCTGAGAAACTCTGCCTGGCGGCCCGTAAGCTTCATGGCCTTCTCCTTTCTCAAGAGCCCAAAAAACCAAATAAATTATAGCGATCATGGCTAATTTGTCAAGCCGCTAGCGGTTGAGGTTTGCGCATTTGATGACAAAAAGTTTTTGGGATATAATTCAGCCTAAAAGATGCTCACCTACTAACCACTTTCGTGATAGATCTGAGAGGCAAGAACCTTGAATGTGTGGCAGACAGCTTTTGGCGTGGCCTTCAGTGTTCTCATCGCCTGGGCAGGCTATCGAGGACGATCGCTTTCCCGCAGCGGCGTCGTGGGGGCCATCATCGTCGGCACCCTCACCTTCGGCCTGAGTGGGTGGACCTGGGGCCTGCTGCTGATCGCCTTTTTCGTCTCCTCCAGCCTTCTGTCCCACTACCGCAAGGATGACAAGCGGGGACTGGCTGAGAAGTTCGCCAAGACCAGCCAGCGCGACCTGGGCCAGGCCCTGGCCAACGGAGGCTGGGGGGCTATTCTAGCCATAGCTTATTCCTGCCAGCCTGACCCCATCCTCTTCGCCGCCTTTGTGGGGGCCATGGCCGCCGTCAACGCCGACACCTGGGCCAC
>CAZVCJ010000103.1:0-14427 GCA_964625745.1 uncultured Anaerolineae bacterium
GAAAGTCCCAAGTGCATTTAGCAGAGGTCTGTCTACTATTCTCCGATACACTCTGTAGTGTTGTCTAGCGGCCACATTCTCCACCACGGCGTTCTAGGCGGCAGGATCGCGGCATAATCGTTGTTGGACGGAGCAGAATCGGCGAAAGACGAAAGTGTGCAATGGTAGAGACTCTCGAATTATCTTTCGCGTACGACCCTCCGATGGAGGCATATCTGAGGTCAAACTATGTCCAGCAAGGCATCAAACGGGAGACTTTCGAGCGGTACACCGACTACGATGATGCCGAACTTGAGGAGCTTGCGGAATGTTTGAAAAACGACGCGCGCCAGCTGTCTGCCCCAGAACTTGCTGAGCATCTTGACCCGGATAAGGGTCTGTCTAAAATCATAAGAAAGTTGCCTGCTGCTCGTTTCTCTTGGGCTGAATATGAACCTGCTGACCTTACACCAACGCTCTGGGTAAACGATGTGCCTCACCATATTACTCACCGGACACTTGATCACCTTGTCGAATTCCTGGAATCTGCAGAGTGTGCGAAGGACGCACCGCGATTCAAAGAACGGGTGGTTAGACTCATCCGCCTTCCGGCCATCAGGGATTTACCTGTGCTGGTCGTTACTCCATCTTCTTATCAGAGGTCTGCCCGTGCCAAACACTCACTGAATCCGAAAAAGCCCGATTCCCCTCTGTGTGACATCCCCTACTTGGACGATGGCGAAGCCCATGTGGAAGATGGCAACCATCGAGCTATAGCACAACTGCTGTCGAAACCATGTTCAAAGCTTCGAGTAGTTCGATTTGATGCCGAAGGGAAGATATGAAATGCCTCAGCAGTCGCCCGTCCAACAAGCCGCTGGTGTGTTCGGCATGTCAACATCGGCTCTACAGGAGGCTTTTGAATGACTAAGAAAACGGTTGAGTATGTGACAAAAACGACGCCCGATCTTGGGCAAGAGCAAATCGAGCGGTTGAAGCAGATCTTTCCAGAGTCCGTCTCTGAGGGTAAGGTAGATTTCGACTTGCTGCGGGCTACCCTGGGCGATGCGGATGCGCTGGCCGATGAGAATGCCTACACCTTCACCTGGGTCGGCAAGCAGGAGGCCTTCCGCGCCATCCAGACCCCCAGCGCGGCCAGCCTGGCCCCCGCGCCCGAAGAATCGGTGAACTGGGAAAGTACGCAGCACCTCTTTATCGAGGGTGAGAATCTGGAGGTGCTGAAGCTGCTCTACAAATCCTACTTCGGCAAGGTGAAGATGATCTACATTGATCCGCCCTACAACACCGGCAACGACTTCATCTACCGCGACGACTACAGCCAGCCGCGCCGCGCCTACCTGGAGAAGACGGGGCAGATGGACGCCGAAGGCAACGTACTCACCAGCAACCCCGAGACCAGCGGCCGCTACCACTCCGACTGGCTGACGATGATGTACCCGCGGCTCTTCCTGGCGCGGCAGTTGCTGCGGGAGGATGGGGTGATTTTCGTGAGCATTGATGATAATGAGGTGCATCACCTACGGTTGTTGATGAACGAAATCTTCGGCGAGGAGAATTTTGTTGCCAGTATTTTGTGGCAAAAACGAACATCCCCCGATGCGCGAGCTAATCTAAGCCCCGCTCATGACTATATAATGGTGTTCGCTCGTTCCCTTGAAAGATTCAAACCAACTATGCAGCTATTACCGCTCAATGAGGAACGCCTTAAAGAGTATACGAATCCAGGCAATGATCCAAGAGGTCCTTGGGCATCCGTTGATATTACTGGCCAAACTGGTCACGCGACTCCAAGTCAATACTATGAGATCACTACTCCCGCAGGTGTCAAATACAAACCTCCTCCAGGGCGTTGCTGGGCACTCTCGAAGAAAACTCTCGACGAGGCAGTAGCGGACGGCAGGATATGGTTTGGTGAAGATGGTACGTCCAGACCAAGAAGGAAACGCTATTTGTCTGAAGTCCAAGGTGAAACAACTTGGACTTGGTGGACAAATAAGGAAGTGGGGCATAACCAAGAAGCTACCAAAGAACTTAGCGAGGTGATGGAAACCAGTGACACTTTTGATACCCCCAAACCAACACGATTAATAGAAAGAATGCTGCAGTTGACTACTAGCCCAGATGAAGAAAGTCTTGTTCTGGACTTTTTCGCAGGTTCGAGTACCACAGCTCATGCCGTCATCCAGTTGAATCGACAAGACAGTGGCCGCCGACGCTTCATAATGATTCAAATTCCCGAGCCAACGGAAAATCCCGATTTTCCCACCATCGCCGAAATTGGAAAAGAGCGTGTCCGGCGCGTCATTGAACAGATGCAAGCAGAGTGCGAGGGCCAACTGCCTCTGGAGACTCGCGAGGTGCCGGAGGATTTGGGCTTCAAAGTCTTCAAGCTGGCCCCGTCCACCTTCCGCCAGTGGGAGGCGCCGGAGGAGGACGACGCCGAGGCGCTGGGGAAGCAACTGGCGCTCTTCGACCGCGGGCTGGAGGAAGGCGTCGAACCGCTGCACGTCATCTACGAGGTGGCCCTCAAGCAGGGCTACAGCCTCAACGCGCGCATCGAGAAGATAAAGACCCTAAAGGTCTTCGAGACCTTTAGGGTCTGCGACGGAGACAGCAAGGCCTTCTACATCTGCCTGGACGACGAGATCCAGGACGCCACCATCGACGCGCTGCCACTGGAGAAGGAGACCACCTTCGTCTGCCTCGACACCGCGCTGGACGATTCGCAGAAGGTCAACCTGGCGATGCAGTGTCTGTTGAAGGTGATTTGACGATGGTATTCTGTTTCGACCCGATCTCGGTTTCTAGAGCGATGCCACTCCCTGCTTCAGCCGCCGACGAGTAGAGATTCGGCGAACAATGGAACCTGGTTCTTGTCTCTGCATAGCATAGGAATCGGACGAGTCTTGTGGAGGTCATAGATTATGTCTGCTTTGGTCACGTGGCTCACAGCGAGTTATGTCGGCAACGTTACGGCTAACGCCGTCTACGATATTGGCCTGTGGACAAAGGAGCAGGTGCAACGGTGGCTAACACAGCGTTGGTCTGACCGAGAAGCGTTTGAAGCGGTTCGGCGCGAATTGCAGAGGGCCTTCAGTCATGCTTGGCGAGATGTGGAAAAGACCTATCGCAAGGGGGGTCAGTGGGATCGCTTGAGCGAGGATCAACAAGAACTAATCCGTGGACGCTCAAAATGGCTGGATTCTCGAGATCGACAGGCGCTGATCTTCCCACAACTGGCTGACCCAATAGCCTATGCAACTGACTCCAAAGAGCCGGACATCATTGTCGCCGAAAGGGGAGAAGTCAATGCAGCGCTATTTGAACATCTTCAAGACCTTGGTATCTTGGAGGGTCTCCCGCGGGGCTTTGAGCCTCTGTTGGAGAAGCAACTCCTGAATGGCATCCTCTACCACTTTGTGGAAGATGGTATAAGGCGTAATGAGGACTTACGCAACGTCCTCTTTTTTCATCAGGCGGTTGGTCTACAGGTTGGGCAGCGGGTAACACATAGCCAACTCGATGAGGTTCTATCGAAACTCGAGCAACTCGAGGTCTGGAGGTCTTGGCAGAGAGAGGTCGTTCAAGCGATAGAAAGCTTGGAGGAGACGGTTAGAGAGAGCACCGAACAGGTCAGGGCAGAACTTGCGAAAATCCAGCGGGAGCAACAACCGTCTGTGATGTCCTTTTCTGGTCTGTTGGCGGAGTGTCAGAGGCAAGTGGCGCACGCAGTGAGGGTAATTGGGCAGAAGTACGTCCCGGAACTGTATGTAGAGAGAGCAAGTTGAAGCAGAGTTCGCCAGTTTCTTGGAATCGAAACAATCCTGCTTTGTAGTTGTAGGACGTTCCGGAAAGGGCAAGACGAATCTACTCTGTCACCTAGCGCACTCATATTCAAGTCACTTACCTGTCCTTCTTCTGTCTGGGAGGAGACGGATTCAGGACGAGTCCGCATTGATAGCGCAGATCGCTCGCGATCTATCCTACCTCAGTCCGATCGAAGCACCAGGCCACCATCTTATTAGGATCGAGGGGCTTCTTGACATGCTGCGCGAACGCGAGACTATCGGCATCATCCTCATAGACGGGATCAGCGAGAATGAGAACATTGTCCTGATGAAACGGGCAGTATCGGAGCTGCTAACGCAGTACGGTGAAAGCGAGTGGTTGAAGATCGGGTTGACTTGTCGGGATACTCTCTGGTATCGCTTCTCGAATGCCATCCCGTCACATCTGTTATACCACAGTACCAGTATGATCGGTGAGTCTCGCCAGGCGCCCGTCAGTATATCCCTCGGGAGCTGGACAGACGATGAGTTCGAAAGAGCTATAGCGAAGTACAAGCAGCATTTTGATATCGAGTTCTCTCTTGCACCAAATGCCGTTCGCCGATGCAAGTATCCCCTTGTACTCCGTTTGCTTTGTGAAACATACTCAGGAGAGACCTTGGGCGTCATCGACTACCTGCCCACCAACAAGGTGTTCCACGACTACTTGGACAGGAAGACACACAAAGTCGCGGATTACTTCGGACTAGACATCGACCCCCACGATGTCTTCACCCGTGTAGTGGACATCCGAGCTGCATTGTGGGACGAACAGAAGGCTAGAAGCATACCAAGGAGCCAGGTCTTGGACATCCTGTCCGGTCTGAATCCTGAAACGGCTGTATACACCAGGCTAGTGGATGAAGGTATCCTCTTCGAGTCTGAAAGCGATTCCCTGACTGAACCATTCGCAGGATTCCTCTTTGATGAAGTGGGAGACTATCTGCTTTACCGTCATTTAATGACCCGACTCTCTGACGATGAGCACGTGACTCCAGGTCTTGTCGATCGCCTCAGCTCTTCAGTTCATAGCGAGTCTCTGGAGAAAACGGCTAGTTCAGAGAGGCTCTTGGAGCTCATAGCACGCAACTTAGAGGATGTCGGTCTTCAGGAATACTTGCTTGAGCAGGTTCTAGAGCAAGACTTGCGTTTGTTTGCCAGGTGTGCAGATCAGAGATTAGTTGTGCCAAGTGCGGCTGATGGGCCCCAAGAGAGGGCTGAACAGTTTGCAGATCGCCTCCTGAGATGGTATGAGCGTATTGCAGAGATACACTTCCCTGAACTGAGAAGCAGCTTCGACCCCTACTTGGCGCCAGAGTCAACCGACACAGTTCTGGGCATTGACTTATACGCATCGCCTGAATTTCGAGAGTTCTCTTACTCCTACAAGTCCCGGGATCCATCTGAGAGAAGAGTCAAGGCACAGCTGAGCGATACGTACCCGACTTGGCGCCTCAGTTTCGGGAGAGACAGTAGAGAGGAAGTTCCCCTTCATGATCCAAACAAGGGGGTATTCACTACGCTTTGGAGGGGTTTTGGAGAGACAAGACGGACACTCAACTTCGAACACAATGTGCCATTTGCAGGCGTTTCCCCAGATGTACCTGGACGCATTGCCAAGTACGATGTTTGGAATGAGCTAGGCCATGCGATCGAGAACCACTGGTTGAGAGAACCATCACCGTTGCTTCATGAGCGAACAGTTTCGCTAATCAAGGAACTCGAACGAGAGGGAATTGATGTCACGACTGCACAATCGATTGAGGAATGCAGAGAGTCGGTGTTGTCTCATCTCGCCGAGAATTCGAGACAACACGCTGAGATAAGCACCAAACTCGAAGTTCTCCACAGTAATCTTTGCGTACTTGACGACAGTTATGATTTGTCTTGGTTGCCGCAGCCTGATCCGGATGAGGACTCAAGCGAGAACGTAGAAGCACAGTGGCAAAGGTACTCAGATGATCTGATGCGCGAGTACCTCGGTGTCTTATTCTCCACTTTTGCAGGATGTTATCGGTTGCTAGTGCGTGAGAATTTCCCCAGCATATCTCACCGTATGAACTTGTATCAGCAATGGCCCGTGTTGATACTCGTGGTAGTGTCACCTTTGAGGGATCAAATAAGGATACTAGCGGCACCTCAAAGCAATGAGGACGAAGCAAACATCCAGATAAACCTCCTACCGGCTGACTCCTCCCCTGACATAGCCAATGGCCATATTGTAACAGGTCACGGCATCTCTCTCGCTGAGCATGTTGAGGAAACGCTTCGCAGCACAGGGCGGATGACAACTAGCTCACACTTGGTAGATATCCTACTATCCACAGAACACCTCTTCAACGAGAATCCGCTGGACTACTTGACATACAACTGGCTAAAGAGTGAATTGGCAGAGGTTCTTCAGATTGCTTTTCAGTTTGGAAGATGAATCGGGAGCAAGCACAAGCGGTCGCACACCAAGAACGGTTTCTTCAGAGACGTGACAGAACAGAACAGTATTGCCCAAGGTCGTCGAGAATTGAGTTAGAGATGATGTCATGAAATTTCGCTTCGACCCTGACCTACAATTCCAGAATCAGGCCATCGGCGCCGCCGTCCGCCTCTTCAAGGGGGCGCCACGCCAAGAGACCGGCTTCGCCTTGATATCCGAAAACGGCGTGGTCGGCAACCGACTCGCCCTGGACGACGATGCGCTGCTGGCGAACCTCCAACAGGTGCAGACCGACCCCGATCTGCACAACGGTACGCCCGTCCCCGTCTCCGACTCGCTGGACAGCCGCGACTTCTCCGTCGAGATGGAGACTGGCACCGGCAAGACCTACGTCTACCTGCGCACCGCGTTGGAGCTCTACCAAAACTATGGCTTCCGCAAGTTCATTGTGGTCGTACCGTCGGTGGCCATCCGCGAAGGCGTGCTGAAGACGCTGCGCATCACGCGCGAGCACTTCAGCAGACTCTACGACAACCTACCCTACCGCTTCTACCAATACGATTCGGGCAACCTGGCCCGCGTGCGCCAGTTCGCCGCCAGCAACGACGTCGAGATCATGGTTATGACGCTGGACTCCTTCAACAAAGACACCAACATCTTCAACCGCCGCATGGACCGCATGATGGGCCTCAAACCGCTGGAGCTGGTGCGGGAGGTCCAGCCCATCCTCATCCTCGACGAACCGCAGAACATGGAGAGCGAGATCGCCCGCCAGGCGCTGGCCAGCCTCAGCCCGCTCTTCAAGCTGCGCTACTCCGCCTCCCATCGCGAGCTCTACAACCTGATCTACCGACTCACCCCCGTGGACGCCTACAACCTGCGCCTTGTCAAGCAGATCGAGGTGGCATCAGTGGTGCAGGATCACGATGCCAATCGGGCCTACGTCAAATGCTACTCGGTGGACGCCAAGAAGACCGTGGTCAGCGCTCGGCTCCAGGTCTACGTTCGCCAGAAGAGCGGCCCGGTGCCCAGGACCCGCACTGTGCGCCAGGGCGACGATTTGTGCGAGATCACCGGCCTGGACGCCTACGAAGGCTTCGTGGTGGAGAGCCTGGACGCCGGCTGGGGCGAGGTGCGCTTCACCAACGGCGTGGTGGTCGAAGAGGGAGAGGAGCGCAGCCCCGATCACGAGATCATCGCCCAGGTGCAGATCGCCCACACCATCGAGGAGCACATGCGCAAGGCCCATCGGCTGCGCAAGCGGGGCATCAAGGTGCTCTCGCTCTTCTTCATAGACGAGGTGGCGAACTACACCAACCGCGACGGCTACATCCGCCGCACCTTCGAGGCAGAATTCAATCGCTTGAAGCGGCTGGACCGGCCCTGGGCGCGGGCCTACCGCGACGTCGACGTGGCCGACGTGCAAGGCAGCTACTTCTCGGAGTACAAGGCCGAGAGCTACATGGAATCGGACGCCGATGCCTACGACCTGATCATGCGCGATAAGGAGCGGCTCCTCTCGCTGGACGAGCCGGTGGAGTTCATTTTCTCCCACTCGGCCTTGCGCGAGGGGTGGGATAACCCGAACATCTTCCAGATTTGCACCCTGAACCGCACCATCTCCACCATCAAGAAGCGGCAAGAGATTGGGCGCGGCATGCGGCTGGCCGTCAACCAGGCGGGCGAGCGCGTCTTCGATGAGCAGGTCAACCGGCTGACGGTGGTGGCGAACGAGAGCTACCGCGAGTACGTAGATAGATTGCAGACGGAGTACATCGAGGAGGTCGGCACCGGTCGGGAGCCGCCCAAGCCCAAGAACGCCCGGAAGCGCAAAACAGTGCGGCTGAAGAAGGGCTTCGAGCTCAATCCAGAGTTCAAAGAGCTCTGGCAGCGCATCGCCCGGCATACCCGCTATCGTGTCGCTCTGAATACAGATGCGCTGATTGATGCGTGTGTGAAGGCCGTCAGACCGATTACTATCGAACCGATCAAGATCCGCACCGAACGTGGCCGAGTGGAACGTGTGCTCAAAGACGGCGAACTCGAAACAGCCTTGTTGGGTCAGAGGGCAGTCGCCCTGGACATTGCCTACGAGGTACCCAACGTGACAGCACTGCTGGCCAAGGAGACCAACCTGACCCGGCGGACGCTGCGCGTGATTCTGGAGCGGGCTGGCAACCTGGATCAAGTATTCAACAACCCTGCCGAGTACATCCAGCACACTGCCGAGGCCATCAATCGGGCCAAGCGCCGCTTCCTGGTGGACGGAGTCCAGTACCTGGAGGTCGAGAACGGCTACGAGATGTCACTCTTCGAGGATCTTGATGGTTACGAAGATAGCCTGCTGCCCATCGAGAAATCTATCTACGACCACGTGATCTACGATTCCAACGTCGAGCACGACTTCGCGGAGGCGCTGGAAGCGATGGACGAGGTCAAGCTGTTTGTCAAGCTGCCCGATTGGTTCACCGTGCCCACGCCCATCGGCGACTACAACCCCGACTGGGCCGTCGTTTTCCACGTACAGGATGAGTTCGGCGAGATGCGTGAGAAGCTCTACCTGGTACGGGAGACAAAGGGCACGTTGGACGAGGATGAACTGAGGGGGCTGGAGAACATGAGGATCGCTTGTGCCCGCCGGCATTTCGAGACCATTGAAGTGGATTACGATGTCGCCACCAGCGCGGAGGAGTTTCGTCAGAAGGTCTTGGCGGGGCATCCGCAGTGAAAGAGTCCGTGAATGTCAAACAGTATCGGCCTACTGAACGAAAACCCGCTTCACGCCGCGCTAAAGGACTGGTATGCACGACCCAAAGACCGGCTTGAGGTATCGGTCGCTGGTTTTGTGATTGACGTAGTGCAGAGTGACCTTTTGGTAGAGATCCAGACTGGCAATTTCGTGTCCGTAAAGTCGAAGCTGATAGAACTAACGCGCGTTCATCCTGTGCGATTAGTATACCCGATCGCACAGGAAAAGTGGATCGTCAAGCTGGCCAAGGATGGAAGCGGCCAAACGAGCCGGCGGAAATCTCCCAAGCGGGGAAAGGTAGAGGATGTATTCTGGGAGCTGGTCAGTTTTCCCGAGCTGCTTTTGAGCCCCAACTTCTCGCTGGAGGTGTTGCTGATTCAAGAAGAGGAGGTGAGACGGTACGAGGGGAAGCGCAGGTGGTGGCGACGAGGCTGGGTGACGGAGGAGCGCCGCTTGCTGGACGTGGTGCAACGGAGACTATTCGAGACGCCAGCAGACATCAGCGCCCTTCTTCCGCCGGGATTGAGCGAGCCGTTTACGACGGAAGATTTGGCGGATGCCATTGACAGCCGGCAGAAATTGGCGCAGAAGATGGCGTATTGCTTGCAGAAGATGGGCGTGATTGAGCGCGTTGGGAAACGTGGAAGGGCAAATCTGTATGCTATTGCCGCCGCCTGAACCGATAGAAGTCAAACCCCTGCGCTTCATCGGCGAACCCATAGAGGTCCAGTTCGACCAGCCGCCGACGCTGGAGAAGAAGCCAGGCTGCCCCGATCAGTTTGTCTGGCAAGGCATGACCTACCACATCATCGAGAAACTGAGCGAATGGCACGACTATGGCCGCCGGGGTCGCATGGCAGTCAATATGCGCCCCGACCACGCCGCTACCGCCTCGCGTCGCGGCTCGTGGGGCGTTGGACGGGACTACTACCGCGTGCGCACCGACACCGGTCAGGTCTTTGATCTGTACTACGATCGGGCGTCCAAGAAAGCTGGAGACCGCAAAGGGGCATGGTTTCTCTACCGTGAGATGTCCTACATCGCAGCGCCAGACGACAGGCCTGGCGAGCAATACGAAAAGAGCTAATCATGCAACACGCCACTCTGTGCTATTTGATACGGGGAAATCCACTCAGCGAGATTCTGTTGGGGCTGAAGAAGGCCGGCCTTGGCGAAGGGAAATACGGCGGCTTTGGCGGGAAGATCGAAGCGGGTGAAACGGTAGCCATGGCCGCCGTCAGAGAACTATGGGAAGAGACAGGGATCAAGGTCCTCGAAAAGGACCTCCAGCAGATGGGCCTTATGACGTTCTTGTTTCCCGCCAGGCCTGATTGGAGTCAAGTAGTGCACGTGTTCCTGGCCACGAAGTGGGATGGCGATCCAGTGGAGAGCAGGGAGATGATCCCGGCCTGGTTTGCGAGCGCTGACATTCCCTTTCAGCAAATGTGGCAAGATGTCTACCATTGGCTCCCGCGTGTCCTCGCAGGAGAGCGGATACGAGCACAATTTACGTTCAAAGCGGATAACGAAACCGTAGACGAAGTCGAGATAGAACCGTGGGTATGAAAAAGCATTGGAGAAGATGGAATGACCATAGAGGCAATTGATCCCAGCGAAGTTCGCTTTTTTAGTGGCAGTTCCCACCCCCAACTGGCGGCTGACATCGCCAGCTACCTGGGCATACCGCTCGACAAGACCGAGATCACTCGATTTAGCAATGACAACCTGTACATCCAACTCGGCGCCAGTGCACGTTCGCGCACGGTGTTCATTGTCCAGTCACTCTCCCCCCCCGTGAACGACCACCTGGTGGAGCTGCTGATGATGCTCGACATTGCGCGAGCAGCGTCAGCCAAAGAAGTTCACGCCATCATCCCCTACTTCTCCTTTGCCCGTTCTGACAAGAAAGACGCTCCCCGCATCTCCATCACCGCCCGGCTGATTGCCGATCTGCTGCAAACGGCTGGGGCTACGCACGTGATGACCATGGTGCTTCACTCGCCGCAGGTACATGGATTTTTCAGCGTGCCAACTGATCCGCTTAGCAGCCGCCCGGTCTTCACCCAGCACTTTCAACGGCGCGACCTGTCGGGCACAATTGTGGTCGCACCAGATATGGGACACGCCAAGTCGGCCGCTCGCTTCGCCAAAGACCTGGGCCTGCCAGTTGCCGCAGGTGACAAGGAACGGGTCTCCGATACAGAAGTACGTCTTAGTGGGGTAGTCGGCCACCAGGTACACGGTTGCAGACGGGCTTTGATTTTTGACGACGAAATCGCTACTGGCGGCTCCGTCTTCGAAATGAGCAAGCTCTTGATCCGGGACGGCATCGAAGAGCTATGGATAGTCTGCACCCACGGAGTGTTTGCACGAGGGGGACTCGAAAAACTGGCCGCCGTTCCTCAAATCACGGAGATTGTAACCACAGATACAGTCCGCATTTCTTCAAAGAATCGCCCTTCCAAACTGCACGTACTCTCTGTAGCCCACGTTTTCGGCGAAGCTATTCGCCGCAACTACCTGCGACAGTCCATTGGAGACCTGTTTGTCTTTGGAGAAGAGAATCCGTGAACATAAAGTGGAGAGCGTTATGACAACCAAAGATCTGCGACAAGCAAACGAAGTGACCCGGGAGGCGTGGAGCCAGAACGCGGCCTTCTGGGACGAACGCATGGGCGAGGGCAACGACTTCGTGGAGGTGCTGATCTGGCCCGCCACGGAGCGGCTGTTGGAGCTCCGTCCAGGTGAGCGAGTACTCGACATCGCCTGCGGCAACGGCCTGTCCTCCCGACGCCTGGCCGCCCTGGGCGCCGAGGTGGTGGCCTTCGATTTCTCGGAAGAGATGATCGCTCACGCGCTGGAGCGCACGACCGACCACGCTGATCGCATCGAGTACCTGGTGCTGGACGCTACCGACGAAGCTGCGCTGCTGGCGCTAGGTGAGGGTCAGTTCGATGCCGCCCTCTGCAACATGGCGCTGTTCGACATGGCCGAGATCAGCCCCCTGATGCGCGCCCTGGC
Source organism: uncultured Anaerolineae bacterium (assembly GCA_964625745.1). GTDB lineage: Bacteria > Chloroflexota > Anaerolineae > VGOG01 > VGOG01 > CAZVCJ01. Next base: position 12,029 of record CAZVCJ010000103.1, read on the forward strand.
CCGCTTACTTCGTCCGGGCGGGCGATTCGTCTTCTCGGTGCTCCATCCATGCTTCAATAGCCCCCATATCGCCCTGGTCGCCGAGATGGAGGATCGAGAGGGCGACGTCGTCACTGTTTACTCGGTGAAGATACTTGGCTACATCACCTCCACAGTGACCCAGGCCGTGGCAATGCGCGGCCAGCCAAAGCCGCAACTCATCTTCCACCGTCCGTTGCAAGTGCTGCTCGGCACCGGCTTCGACGCTGGATTCGTGTTGGACGGCCTGGAGGAGCGAGCCTTTCCACCAGACCATCCATCCACCAGAGATTACCTCTCCTGGGGGGCGAACTTCAGCGAGATCACGCCGGTACTCGTGGCGCGGATGCGGCTGCCGTAGCAACAACGCTGCTTCGGCATCCCGTTCTGGCGGTGCTTCACCTCGTTGACGGCTTAAGGAAAACGCCGGATAGCCCTCGGCGCTGATGGGGTGCTCATGAGAGACTACCTTGACCTTGTAGACACCACTACCGAAGGCCCGCGGTATGACGTCACCCCCCTCTTCGGCGACTATCAGGCATTCTCAGCCCTCGTTGATGACCTGGTAGAAAATTGCGCCGCCGTTGCTTTCGACTGCGTAGCGGGCATTGACGCCCTGGGATTCATTTTGGGCGCCGCCGTTGCGATGAGGACTGAGAAAGGATTCGTGCCGCTTCGCAAAGGGGGCAAGCTCCCTGTCCAATCGGATACGGCCCACTTCGTTGATTACACCGGCCAGAGGAAATCCCTCGAGATAAGGCGAGATGCCCTCAAGCCAGGCTCCAGAGTACTGCTGGTGGATGAATGGGTGGAGACCGGCGCCCAGGTCAAGGCTGCAATTGACCTGCTGGAGAGACAAGGAGCCACCGTCGCCGCGATCGCCACCATCAACGTGGACGACAATGATCTCACTCGCTCACTCCGGAATGGGTACAGATTCGTTTCGGTCTGGGATCGGGGCTAGTACTACGACGAGACTTTGGAGCAATTCCCGGCCCCGTTCGCCAGAAGGCCCGTCGCCGGGCCGTGTTTGGACGGGTGTCGCACTATGACGGCCCGGGGACGAGCCTCGGGGCACATGTTATGTCGAAATCTCATTGGCGAGACCAGCATGCAGGCAGAAGGAGGATCTGCGTGAATATTCGAGAGTACAATCGCCTGGCGTGGAATCAGGAAGTTGAGCGCGAGAATCAATGGACTGTTCCAGTAAGCAAAGAGGCTGTTGCTGCCGCCAGGCAAGGTCAATGGGAGATCTTATTGACGCCATCAAAACCGGTTCCGAAGGAGTGGTTTCCCGATTTGGAGGGCTGCAACATCCTTTGCCTGGCCTCGGGCGGAGGGCAGCAGGGCCCGATTCTGGCTGCGGCGGGGGCAAATGTGACCGTCCTCGATAACTCGCCCCGGCAGTTGGAACAGGACCGTTTCGTCGCCGAGAGGGACTCGCTCGCCATCGCCACCGTCGAGGGCGACATGGCCGACCTTTCGATGCTCTCCGATCAGAGCTTTGATCTCATCGTGCACCCCGTCTCCAACGTGTTCGTCCCCGACGTGCGGCCAGTGTGGGCGGAAGCGTTTCGGGTGCTGCGGCACGGTGGAGCGCTGCTGGCCGGTTTCGACAATCCGGCGATTCATCTCTTCGATTACGACCTCGCCGACCGCACCGGCATTCTCCAGGTCAAGTATGCCCTCCCCTACTCCGACCTGACCAGCTTGACCGAAGAGGAAAGGCAGCGGCGTGTGATTGACGAAGGATTCCCTCTTGAATTCAGCCACACCCTGGAGGATCAGATCGGTGGGCAGCTCGATGTTGGCTTTGTGATCACTGGCTTTTACGAGGACTCATACGGCGAGGAGGAGGACGACATAGTGGCGAACTACATGCCAACCTTCATCGCCACGCGGGCGATCAAGCCTTTGCCCTTCACATTCCAACCCATGAACGAAGCCAGCGCCCGCGCTACCTTGGAGTGGCACTACGAGGCGCCTTATGACATCTACAACATAGCTCCCGACGACGTCGAGAAAGAAACGCAGCTCTTGCTCGACCCCCTGAACGCTTACTACACCATCAGCGACGAGCATGGCCACCTGGTGGCCTACTGCTGCTTTGGCCCAGATGGACAGGTGCCAGGGGGCGACTACAGCGCCGCCGCACTCGACATCGGCCTGGGGGTGCGACCAGACCTGACTGGGCAGGGGCGTGGCCTCACCTACGTCAACGCCGTCCTGGATTTCGCACGTCGCAGGTTTACGCCGACCGCCTTTCGCGTCACGGTAGCCGAGTTTAACAAGCGGGCGCTGCGGGTGTGGAAAAAGGCCGGCTTCCGACCCGTGCAGACCTTTGGGAGGAGCGGAGACGGCCTGCCCTTTGTGGTGCTGAC
>CAZVCJ010000104.1:0-7216 GCA_964625745.1 uncultured Anaerolineae bacterium
ATAACAGCACAACCTGTGATAAGACAACGGCAGGCGTGGTCGGTACATGGCTTGCCGTTGTCTTTCATTTCCCCGACCTTAAAACTTCCCGAATTCGACCTCCCAGAGGTGCATTATCAGTATCAGTTTTGGGGCAGGTTTCCCCGGGGGCCATAGCAAATGAGCATTTTAGAGCGTTTCAGGCGGTTTTTGAGTGCTCATTCAGCGTATCTTCAGGTGGATTGCACAACTCGCTCCGAAAAGTGAAATACACTTCCTCCCAGGAGCTTCTTGACAAAAATCTCTTTTTGAGTTATACTATGCATAATATATAGTACATAGCCGCAAGCCCGCGCCGAGCAGCGGTAGTTCAAGTTCCGCGTCAAGGTGGTGCGCACTTATCGGAGATTGCAGGAGCAGGTGCCCGAGAAGCGGGCTGTGGAGTTGACTCTGGCTCGTTGGCAGCCGACCAAGCCGTGGCACTTCCCTCTGTGCGCCAGCAACATCCGGTAGTGGCATCGCACCGCCGAGTGGGAAGGATTCGCCGCCTTGCGCCCCAAGTCGAAGCGGCCGCACACCATTCACTATCTGGTGCCGGACGTAGTGGTGGGCATCATCTTCACCCTGCAGCGCCTCTTCGGCTGGGGCGGACACCGCATCGCCGCCGAACTGAAGGGAAGGGAGATCGTTCAGCCGGGCACGTCTCCTGCGCTGTTGCTCACTCTGCCAAAACCTCGACTGTAAGTTTGGTTTTGCGTCTTTTGTGCTGAAGGGTGGCCCTTGTCGGTGACACCCATGTACCCGCTGGACACCTACACGGGGCTCTGTACTGATTCCTATAACCTGCCCCGACCCAAGGTGGATTTGGCTTAACAAAGCAAAGGATTGGGCCATGAAACGAATGCCTAAGTACAAGACAAAGAAGGATTTCGTAGTGGAGATAGTACGAGAGGCCATCCTCTCGGGGACACTTAAGCCAGGCGAACGGCTTGCGCAAGACGGACTGGCTAATCACTTGGAAGTCAGTTCAACGCCTGTTAGGGAAGCCCTGAGGCAATTAGAGACAGAGGGATTAATCGAACATGTCCCCCACAAAGGCGCCAGGGTAGCTGAGCTTAGTGCAGACGTTATTCAAGAGGTTTATATGATCCGCGGCGTTCTTGAGGCTCTGGCAACTAGGCTGGCAGTCCCAAATCTTGGGCCCGACGAACTACGTGAGTTGGAAGAATTGCATCAACAAATGGCTGATCTTTTGAGGGGAAACGCGCTAGAGCAGCTTGGAGATGTAAATCGGCAATTCCATATGACATTGTATAAGGCATCTGGATGTCGGATTTTATATGATCTAATTACCAATCTATGGACAAGAATACCCTGGAGCGATGGCTGGACAGTCGTTCCAGGCAGGGGCCAGGAGGTTTTGCAGGAACACGATCAGATCATCGCTGCGGTGAGAAAAAGGGATCCAGACCTTGCCGCAGATATGACCAGAGAGCACTGTGAACGCGGGAGCCACCGCATCGCCAGCCACATTCAGGAGCATATCCCAACCACAAGTTAGTCACTTTAACCCTGCGAAGAGCCCAAACCCATCCTATGGCAAGTATAAGGAGCAGGCGGGATTGGCGTTGCAGCTCCCGGCGAGCACGGCGCGCCATCAATCGGATCTTTAGCCAAGAGAGGAGATATGATGTCGACTCAGGATATGGAAGCCCACGCAGTTGAACTACACAAACAGGCTATCGTGATTGACGGACACGGTGATATATTGATGCCTGTCGCCGATGGCAAGGTACGGCTTGCCGAACGGGTAGAAGTGCCAGACCCAACCACATGGAAGCCTCCGTTGGGCATCGTAGGAGACGCCTTGGGCATCATGTCCGTATTCTCGCCGCACACATACTATTTTGGCACTATAGGTCAGTATAGCATCCCTCAATTCCTGGTGGGAGGGCTGACAGTACAGATATGCGCCATCTACTTGGAAGATCGCCATCTGGAACGCGCGCTCCAAAGAGGTTTAGAGATGGTCTGGTGGTTACATCGGGAGGCAGATGAGAATGACGATTTCGAGTTAGTGACCACAGTCGCAGATATCCACCGCATCAAACACGAAGGGAAATGTGGCGCCGTCCTGTCCTTCGAGGGGCTCGAGCCATTGGGGTCTGATCTCCGTTTCTTGGATCTGTACTACAAGTTGGGCCTGCGCATGGCCAGCCTGACCCATAACAGGCGCAATTCATTTGCCGACGGTCCTCAACGGGGTGTACAAACGGGCGGCCTCACCGCACTGGGCAAGCAAGCGGTTAGACGTATGAACGAGTTGGGCATCGTCGTCGACTTGGTCCACCTTAACGAGGTGGGATTCTGGGAGGTGCTGGAGCTAAGTAAGGCACCCGTGGTTCTGTCACATACCAGCCCCTATATGTTTTCGCGTCCTGGTCAGCAAGAACCTCCCCGCCCTGGCTTTGACTGGTCGCGAGACCGGGAGCGTTTAGAGGCCATTGCTCGCAATGGGGGTGTGCTGGGCGTTATCTTTTGGGGTCAAGGAGATCTCGATAATGTGATAGCGACCATCGAGTTTCTCCTTGATGCCATAGGGCCAGATCATGTCGGGCTGGGATCCGATTTTTATGGCGTGGAATGGGTGCCAAGAGAGTTGGAGGACATATCTAAGGTTCCAGCTATTACAAAACGGTTGGTGCAGCGAGGGCATTCGGACGAAGTGATTCTTAAGATCCTGGGCGGCAACTATTTGCGGGTTTTCGAGCAGGTGTGGAAAATATTAAGCAATAGAAGCGTTAAATCTTGATTTGCCTTCAGAAATGAGCGAAAGATCAACCGTTACGGCATAAAGCCGTCAAAGATGTTTGAGCTAGTGAGTTTGATAGAACTCACAGCTTGCTTGTGCAACTCACACATTAATACTAAATAGGAGGATTGTATGTCACAAGCAACATCACTGAAAAAGGAGCGCATTCCATGAAAATTGCTATTCTGGGAGCCACGGTGATAGATGGCACCGGTGCAGCACCGTTGCCTGGCGGCGTGGTTCTGGTTGACGGAGACAAGATCGCCCAAGTCGGACCGCGAGAGGCAGTGCACATTCCACCCCATGCTCAGCAGATTGGCGCGCAGGGAAAGTTTCTTCTCCCTGGCATGATCGAACTTCACTCCCACATGTATCATCCTGCCATGGTGGCGCCAGGCACCATGGGCCACGAGGCGCCAGCCTACGCCGTACTATACGCGGCGCACAATCTGCGCCAGGCCCTTCAAGCCGGTATCACTACTGTCCGTGACGTCGCTGCCATGGACTATCTCGACGTGAGCCTGAAACGAGCCATCGCCGAGGGGGTCGTCCTTGGCCCACGCCTGTTCGTGGCTGGCAAGGGTATCTGCATGACTGGAGGGCACGGCTCGTCACTCGAGGGCTTTATGCGTACCGCTGATGGCGTCCAGGACGTTCGTACCGCGGTGCGGGAGCAGATCCGGGCTGGTGCCGACCACATCAAGTTCTTAACTACCCATCGCACTCACACGCCCGAGTACACCCAGGAGGAACTGAACGCCGGGGTGGAGGAGGCGCACCGACTCGGCAAGCGCGTTGCCTGCCACGCCGCTGCCATTCCTGGGACCCACATGGCGGCCGTTGCCGGGGTAGACACCATGGACCACGGCACCTTTCTGGAGGACAAGACCCTGGACATGATGGTGGACAAGGGCATCGTCTGGGTGCCCACCTGCTTCATTCTCCACATTGCGCCAGAGTGGTGCAAAAAGAAACTGGCCGATCCAGATCTGCCTTATCTGTGGCGCAAGGAACGTGAGATTGCGGTCAAGTGGTTCGAGAGCTGTCTGGAAGAGCTGCCCAAGACATTTGAGCGCGCGTTGAAGCGGGGCGTCAAAATCGGCACTGGTACCGATGCCATTTTCCACGAGCACCCTCGCGCTGCTATCCCCGAGGAGGTCGAATGGCTGACCAAGTTGGGCTGCACGCCGATGCAGGCTATCGAGTCTGCCACCCGAGCCGGTGCTGAGGCGTTGGGAAAGGAAGGCTCTCTTGGCACTGTGGAACAGGGCAAGCTGGCAGACCTTATCATGGTCGAGCGGGATCCTCTAAAAGACATCACAGCGCTCAAAGAGGTGTCATGGGTGATGAAGGGCGGGAAGGTCGTTCCTTTCCGGCCAGAGTACGATCGGCTAGGAAGCAAGACACCCTGGCTAGAGTTTGGAGAACAGTAGCGGTCGTCACTTGGTCCGTCACTGGCACGGCTGGATCTCGCAAGATGAGGCGGGAGGTGTTCTGTGCTAGGGTATATCCTGAGATGCCTGATTCAGTCTATTCGGGATGGTTCATTAGGCTGTGAAATAGCGCCAGATATTTGAAGAACGGACCGAACTGCGGTAGGATGAGCATCTTCCAACACCCGCCACAGGGAGGTTCTATGTCCAACAGAAAGATTCCTGCTGAGACGAAAGTCGAGGTCATGGAAAAATGCTTGTGTCTGGTGGACGTAGAGGAGGTTGCTGACCGCCACGGTGTGAGTGTCGGGGCCGTTTACTACTGGTTCAACCAAAAGACTAGGTCTGCGCTGGTCGCTTTGCTGGTTAATGAGACACCGGTCCCCAAACCTGAGCCCGGCCTGACAGAGGAGGTCTCTGAGCCAACCCCGGAAGATCGTCCAACGGTGTGTGACGAGTGCGGTGGGATGCGAATCTGGAAGAATAGCACTATGAAGTGATCAACGCTTGATTGGCTTGAGCCGGTTCAAACTGGGGTTGTCGGTCCGCAAGATCAAAGTGCTGACCTCAGGGCACCGGTGCAATCCAGCGCGCAGGCATCAATCTGGATGACCTGGGTGCCGCTGACTTCTTCTCAGCGGTCGGGCTGGACAAGCCTCAAATATCTCTCACCGTTCTCACAAAATAGGGAAACCATCCCAACAACTGGGAATGAGGGTTACGGGGACTGGGTAAGCTTAGCTCCACGCCTTACGAGATAGTGCTAATACATGTCGAAGAAAAGGTCAACCGGTTAACGGGAGTGGCATGGTAAAGGCCGGACAAATTAGGAGGATTCTATGTCACAGGCAACATCGCTGAAAGCTGAGATTCAGCAAGTCGTAAAGGACATACCGGTGACCTTTGGGGTCGCTATCCAACATCTGGAAAACGGTGAGGAGGTACTACTTAACAACGACTGCACCTACCAACTCGCCAGCGTGTTCAAGATTCCGGTCCTGGTCATGGCCATGCAGCAGATCGCTGCCGGTCGCTTTAGCCTGGACGACCGGATCGAGCTTAAAGACGCCCACAAGACGTCGCCCTCCGGCATCCTGGCTTTCCTGCGCGAAGGGTTGCAACCCACCGTCAAAGACCTGCTCATGCTCATGATCATCATCTCTGACAACACGGCCACCGACCTGGTGCTGGATCTCGTCGGCGGGCCCCAGGCGGTAAACACTTCTTTGCGCGAGTTGGGCTTCAGCGAGGATGAGATCAATATCACCATGAGCGTGCACGACCTGCTCGAGGACGTGTTCGGCACCTCGGAGTGCCTGCTGAGGCGGTCAGAGAAGGTGAGCAGGATCAAGAGGGGCGTCAACTTTGAGGGAGCTGTCTATCGAGAAGGTTCCACTGTAAACGTTGCCACGCCGCGGGCAATGAATCGCCTCAACAGTATGCTCTTTCATGGGCAAGTGGCCAGCCGAGAGGCCTGCGACACAGCGTTAGACATACTGCTTCATCAGACGTTAAACGATCGCTTGCCATCTCAGCTTCCGCCTGACGATCCAGACGCAGAGGTGGCCCACAAGACTGGCACCTTCTTTGGTGTGCGCAACGACAGCGGTATCATCTACATCGGCGACGATGTGCACATCGCGGTCACGGTTCTAACACGGAAACAGGGCAAGCTCAACCTGGAGGAGTTGACGGCTCTTGCATACAAGGAAGTAGAGGCGAGGATTGACAAAGCCGTCGGCCATATTGGCAGACTAGCCTTCGAGTACGGCCGCAAGACAAAATGATCTAATGGGCGGATCGTTATATTTCATTGTTTTTAATAACTCCCCACCAGGCGTCATGACAGAGGTGGTGCTAGTACACCGCCAACTACGTTTCATACGAGGAGGGTAATATGCCAGCCGAAAAGGAACGTTATGATGTCAAGACCGATAAGAACGTTCGCACCACTATGCGGGATGGGACCATCCTGCGAGCTGATGTTTACCGACCCAGGGCTGATGGGCAGTTTTCTGTACTTCTCCGGAGGATGCACTACGACAAGCGGCGACCGGAGTGTATACATCAGGCATCTGTGCTGGCCGCCCGCGGTTATGTGGTGGTTGTACAAGATGTCAGGGGGCGCTATAGTTCTGGCGGTAAGTACATTTCGGAGTTTGGCGGCATTACCTGTGAAGCTGAGGATGGCTACGACAGTGTGGAATGGGCTGCAACCCTCCCTTATAGCAACGGCAGGGTGGGTACCTACAGCTACTCTTATTGTGCCCTGCTCCAATGGAGATTGGCTACCTTACGGCCGCCACATCTGGTAGCCATGGCCCCTATTGGCATTCCTGCTCGCATTCTGGATCTCACCTTTGGCGTCTTTGAGACGGGACGACGATTGGATTTCTTGTATGCTATGGCAGGCGATTGTCGCCGGCGAGATGGGATTACGACAGGGCCTCAAACGTATGAGGAAGCTGTAGAGGCTTGGCATATGGAGAGACACAAGTGGATCTGGTGGTTGCCTCTGGATGAGCTTCCTGCAGAGGAGATATTCTATGGCCTTGCGGATCAATATCGTGCATACCTGCGCCATCAGAACGTGGAGTATTGGGGGTTCCATGAGCGACACAGCCAGATCAATGTTCCTGTCTTCATAATAGCGGGAGGGTCGTATGATAGAACTATAGGGACCATTGATCACTTCACCGGTATGAGACAGAATGGTATGACCGAGCACGCCCGTCGCAACCAAAAGTTACTGATAGGCCCCTGGGGGCACACCGATAACCTCAAGCGTAGTAACGTTGGGGTTATGGACTTTGGTACAGAGGCCCAGCTAGATTATATTGACGAGCTCAGTCAGTGGTTCGACTACTGGCTGAAGGGCGTCGACAATGGGATCATGGATGAACCGCCCATCAAGCTCTTTGTGATGGGAGAGAACAAGTGGCGGTACGAGAACGAGTGGCCGCTGGCGAGAACGGTGTATACGGACTATTAC
>CAZVCJ010000104.1:7316-14101 GCA_964625745.1 uncultured Anaerolineae bacterium
CCAGTTGTTGTCAAGCTGTGGGCTGCCTCGACGGCGCCAGACACGGACTTCACAGCCAAGCTGGTGGATGTGTACCCAGACGGGTTTGCCGTTAATCTATGCCATGGTATCGTGCGGGCTCGCTATCGAGACTCCTTCGAGAACCCCAGCCTGATCAAACCGGGTCAGATCTACGAATACACCATTCCACTGAGGCCTACAGGGAATCTATTCAAGAAGGGGCATCGCATTCGCGTGGACATCTCCAGCAGCAACTTCCCCTTCTTCGACCGCAACCATAACACGGGTCGCGAATTCTATGAGGATGCCGAGCTGGTGGCAGCCACCCAGACCGTGTATCACAATGGTCAATATCCTTCGAGGATCATCTTGCCTGTCATTCCTCGGTAGGGTTATAAGCCCTTTTACTCTCTGTGCCATATCACTTGACTAAGTAGGAGGATAACCGATGCAGAAACAGAATTTAGTCTTCTTGACCCTCGATGAGGTGCGACCCGATCACACCAGCGCCTATGGATACAAACGCATCAGCACCCCCAACATAGATAGAATTGCGCAGGAAGGAGTGCTTTTCGAAAAGGCCATCTCGTCGTCTTGTTTTACTCCCATATCCCACGCAGCTATGTTGACAGGCCTCCATCCACCATTAAACGGTATGCGCGATCCTTACAGCTTCCTGCAGGCTAGAACGCTGGCGGAGATGCTAATTGACCGTGACTACCGTACGGCGGGTTTTGTAGGTGTCGGGCTAATGGGAGCCAAGTCCGGTTTCGACCGGGGCTTCCAGCTCTTCGATGAGCCAAAGGAGGGCGAGGGGGCATGGGAGACCCTCATATATCCTGGCGATGAGCAGGAGCAGACGTTCGTCCTGGGCAGTTGGTGGGTTCCGCGACTTCTAAAGTGGATCGAAGATAACCACAAGTCTCCTTTTTTCGTTTGGGGACACTTTTTGCATACCCACGAGGGATCGGAACACCAATTACTGGCTGAGGGGCACATCAAGGAAGGAGAGTTGTCGGACTACTGCTATTATGATGCCAAGATAAAGCTTGCTGACAGGGTGGTAGTCGGTGCGGTGCTTGAGCTATTGGAGAGGCTAGGTATCTATGAAGATACAATCGTCGCCATTCTGTCGGACCATGGCACCATATTGGGCGAGCGCCCGTTGCCTCCCATTCAATGGCGCGAAGGCCACGCCTACCCACAGCATAGCACTATGTACGACCTGGACTTGCGCATACTTTGGGTGATGAAGGGAGGGGGGCTGCCTGCAGGTAAACGAATCCGGGGCCAGGTGCGGGCAGTGGATTTCGCTCCCACTGTGCTAGACCTAATGGGTTTCTCTACCGTGAAGGATTTCAGCGGCACTACTCTGCTGCCGGCCATCGAAAGTGGGATCTCAAAAGGGTTGGTGGCCTATGCTGAGGAGATATTCGAGCCCAGGGGCTTGGGGGTATTACAGGCCATTCGAACGGATAGGTACAAGTATATAATCAACCGCACCCAAGGCGGCGCAGAGGAGTTCTACGACCTGCAGTCGGATCCGGATGAGCAGGCTGACCTCATAGACATCTTGGACGAGGAGGAACAACTATTGCGGAAAGAAGCCCGCGAGCTGTGTGATAGATATATGGGTGCGCAAGCCAGCAGGGCTCCTCTAGCTGAAGAGGAGCGTGAGAAGATCAGGGCTCGGCTGAGGATGTTGGGCTACATCAGGTAAAAGCAGATATTGCCTGTGCGTTGCAAAGGAAGCGCCGCGCGGCTCATAACAATGCGCAGCAAGAGACAGCGATCGGGCAGGGAAAACAAAAACTTCATGCAAACGATTGAACCTCACGGTGGGGTGCTCATTAACCGCATTCTCAAGGGACCGAAGGCCGAGGCCGCCCAGGAGCACGCCCGCGACTTGACCACAGTGCGCCTGGACGACCGGCAGTGGTGCGACCTGGAGATGATCGCCATGGGCGCCTACAGCCCTCTGACGGGCTTCATAGGCCGGGCGGACTACCGCAGTATCATCGAGACCATGCACCTGTCTTCCGGCTTGCCCTGGACCATTCCTATCACCCTGGCCGTGTCCCAGGAGCTCGCCGATCAACTGGTGGAGGGCCAAGAGATTGCCCTGATAGGGAAGGACGGTACGCCTGTGGCATTGATGAGCCTGGAGGAGAAGTATCTCCTGGACAAGGAGGAGGAAGCTCTCTCCGTCTACGGTACCGATGATCCCAATCACCCTAGCGTGGCCGCCTTGCATCGTATGGGGGAAGTGGCGTTAGGGGGGGACATTTGGCTTTTCCATCGCCGGCAGTATACCGACTTCCTCCAATACCGCCTGGATCCGGCCCAAACCAGGGCAGAGTTCGCCAAGCGAGGCTGGCAGACAGTGGTGGGTTTCCAGACCCGCAATCCGGTGCACCGGGCGCACGAGTACCTCCAGAAGTGTGCCCTGGAGATCGTGGACGGCTTGCTGTTGAACCCCATCGTGGGAGCGACGAAGGCGGACGATGTCCCAGCAGACGTGCGCATGCGTTGCTACGAGGTGATCTTGGAGAACTACTATCCCAGGGATCGGGTGCTCCTGGCCGTGTTGCCGACGGCTATGCGCTACGCTGGGCCCAAAGAGGCCATCTTCCATGCCATCATGCGCAAGAACTTTGGTTGCACACATTTCATCGTAGGACGGGATCACGCTGGCGTAGGAGATTACTATGGCACTTACGATGCACAATACATATTCAATGAATTTGAGCCCGGTGAGCTGGGGATCGTGCCGTTGAAGTTCGAGCATGCCTTTTACTGCATCCGCTGCGGGTGTATGGCTACCTCCAAGACCTGTCCACACGGCAAAAAAGAACACGTCTTTTTCAGCGGGACCAGGATACGGGCCATGCTGAGGAAGGGGGAGTTGCCTCCGTCGGAGTTTACGAGACCAGAGGTAGCCAAAGTGCTCGTTGAGGGGATGGCGAAGCCAAGCAAACAGCACTGACGGGCAGAGGAGGCAAGGGTTAGAGGAGGCGGTTTTTCATTCAGACGCACACTCGGCTCGGTTGGCATAATGCGAACGTAGTTACCGATGATAACCGGTGTCGGTGCTGGGATTTGGGGGAAGGGTAAAGAGGAATATGAGTTTGATTGCTTACAATCTTCCCTGGTTGTTCCTGACAGGAACTGTGGCTGGAGTGCTGGGGGCTATTTTAGGTATAGGAGGCGGAGTGTTCCTCGTGCCAGTCCTCGTTCTCGTTTTCCATATTCCTATGCATCACGCCGTTGCGAGCAGTATCATCAGCGTTATAGCTACTTCCAGTGCGGTGGCCTCGACAAACGTTGATAAAGGTCTGGTAAACATGCGCCTGGGGATGGTTTTGGAGGTGGCAACGGTATTGGGCGGTATGCTGGGCGCTTTAACTGCCGGATGGCTTTCGGGCCTGGCACTCATGCGAATATTCGCTGTGGCCGTGGTGGTGGTCGCCATGATGATGGGATGGAAAGCGAAGAAGGCCAGGAAGGGCAACGCAGTCATCCAGGCCACAGAGGGGGACATAGGGAAAACATCAGTCAGTGCACAGGCTGATCTTGGCTTGCTGGGGTCTTGTTGCTATGATCCTGGTGAGAGGGGGTGGGTAATCTATCGAATTCGACGGCCACTGCTTGGGGTTATGGGTTCCTTGGTTGCAGGCAATGTCTCTGGCCTGTTGGGAGTTGGTGGTGGTTGGATCAAGGTGCCGGTGATCAACATGGTCTGTGGCGTGCCTATGAAAGCGGCTACGGCGACGAGCAACTTCATGATAGGGGTCACTGCTGCTTCCAGTGCATTTATCTACTACGGCCGAGGTGATGTCCGTCCGGTATTGACTGCGTCTGTGATTTTGGGGGTATTGGCAGGCTCTTTTGTTGGTTCACTGGTGAGTCAACGGTTATCGGGGCGACTTGTACAAACAATCTTTGTCGTCTTCCTTTTGCTGGTGGCCTGGCAGATGTTCATGCAGGCGGGATCTCTGTGATCAAGGGTTCGACCGGTTGGAGACATGATGGAGTTAGATAAAGAGCATTGGGTCGATCACCTTATTCATGACATACTCCTCGCCGGTGTATCCATAAGTGCCATTTTGCTTATGTTGGGATTGTCCATCGTGCTCATCCAGGGTACGCCGCTGTCAGAATTCGCTCTTACACCAGGTAAGGCCCTGGGCCAGGCCTTTAAGGCCGATGGCATAGGTTTGATCTACCTGGGACTGCTGTTGTTGATCATGACACCTGTGGCACGAGTTGCTATGCTGGTTTATGGATATGCGCGTATTGGTTGGTGGCGTTTTGCGCTGGTTTCCCTGTTGGTGTTATTGCTGCTAGGAGCAGGATTGGTGCTGGGAGTGCAGACTTAACTGAGCCTCTGGTACAGACCTGATTGGCTACCTGGAACGCAACCGCCTGTATCTTCCATGTTATGCCGTAAGGGAGCGTTAATGAAAAGGAGACATAGGCAGAGATGAAGAACGTCGTCCTCTTGACAATAGATTGCTTAAGAAAAGATGTTCTTGGGTGTTATGGCAGCCGAGAAGGGGTAGCCCCCTTCATTGATTCAATTGCGGAAAGAAGTGTCAAGTTCACTAAAGCCCAAACCGTTGCCCCATATACCCAGGCTTCCTTTCCAGGGATACTAACCTCGTCCTACTATTTCGACCATGCCAAAGAAGAGAAGCGAACAGAAAGCCTGTCACTGAAAAGGACACTCATTTCGGAAGTGCTCAGGCGGGCTGGAATAGTCACCGCAGCATTCCATTCAAATCCCTACCTGGGCGAATACTTTGGGTGGAGCCGCGGTTGGAACAAGTTCTATGACTCCATGAAAGAGGAGGTTTCTCCCATCAGCCCCTTCATCAAAGGGGATGCCATTAACAAAATGGTAGATAGGTGGCTTTCCTCTCACGTCAGCAGCAATGACTATAGGCCCTTCTTCCTGTGGACTCACTATATGGACGTCCACGAGCCGTACATTCCCGAGAAGGAGCACCTGGATGTCGTTGATCCATCTATCGGCCTTGGCAAAGACGAGATGCTTGCACTATTCGAAGAGGTCGTCTTGAAACGGGATGTTTCCAATGCAGAAACGGTGAACCTGCTGCGGAAGCTCTATCTAGCTTGCGTTCGAGAGGTCGATGATCACACGCGGATGTTTTTTGACATTCTCAATAAACACACCGTGCTAGATGAATCGGTTGTGATGATCACCAGCGATCATGGTGATGAGTTCGGAGAGCATGGCGGGTTATCTCATAACGGAAAGATGTATGCTGAGTTGATTGACTCGCCTCTTCTGATCTACAACTACAGCTCGGGCGAATCTCAAGTTTGCGATACCCTGGTGAGTGGTCTGGATATATCGCCCACCATCGTACATCTTTTTGGACTGGACCCTGTGGAGAATTTCCAGGGACAATCTTTGCTTCCTCTGGAGGACTATCCACAGAAAGGTTGTTATGGCGAGGCCATTGGTAAACTGGGCCATAGAGTGAAGGATACGGACAGGCCGGTGTATTTCTATCGAGAAAATGATCTTAAGATCATCTACTGTGTAGAGGACGATAGCTGGGAAATGTACGATTTGCAGTCCGATCCCAAAGAGCAGAACAACCTCTTCGACACTTCGCCCATGGCGGAAGAAATGAAGAGCAAGTTGCGCCCCAGGATCAACAGGGAGCAGAAATAAAAGGAAAGGGAGGACATAGATGCCTAAGATTGAACTGGATGAGAAGAGGGTAGAGGAGCTCAAACAGAAGATCGAGAAATCGAAAGAGATCTTCAAAATGGCCTATGATCGCTTCGACCCAGAGGAAATGCGCCTCATCTGGTCGGGCGGGAAGGACAGCACGTTGACTCTTTGGATCTGCAGGCAGTTCTGCCAGGAAAACGATCTACCCTTGCCAAAAGCTTTTACCATAGACGAAGGCGATGCCTTTGAAGAGATCGAAGAGTTCCTGGAGACATACAGCAACGAGTGGGGTGTGGAACTCGACTGGGGGAGGAACGAGGATGTTTTGAAGGCTGCAGGATACGAGTTGGGCGCCGATGTTGTGGTGGCAGACCTGAACGAGCGAAACCAGGCGGAGATCGAGAGGATTGGTTTTGACCTCGAGAGATTCCCGTTTGAGGCTGAGTCCTACGTCGGGAACCACCTCATGAAGACGGTAGTCTTCAACACCTACCTGGAGGACAGCAACGTGAAAGTGGTGTTCCAAGGCATCCGATGGGATGAACAGGAAGCCCGAGCCGAGGATGAATACTGTGAGGAAGTCGAAGCAGAGGAATTTGTCCCAGCACATACCCGCTATCGCCCAATCCTTCATTTCACAGAAAGAGATATCTGGGACACAACCTTGTATTTTGATATTCCCTACTGTCCCCTTTACGAAGAGGGATATCGTTCCCTGGGAGCCAAGTCCACCAGTCGGAAGCTGACCGATATTCCTGCCTGGGAACAAGATCTGGAGAACACCGTGGAACGAGCAGGTAGAAGGCAAGACAAAGAGAAGACCATGGCGAGATTACGAATGCTGGGATACATGTAAACTATCTGGCGTTATGTTCTTGTTGACAAGTTGGGCATACCGTGGCATATCAGAGTTGTTGCATACTACCGAAGGAAAGAAGACCCTGGGTCAGAGAGCAAAATGGTTGGTGGTGCGCCGGTGACGGCTGGTTTTGCAAAGCAGATTGGGGCTGATGCTGTGGCGGCAGTTGATTTAGCCAAGGAATTAGTGGGCGCTGAGACATAAAACCTCTTGCACTAG
>CAZVCJ010000105.1:0-13933 GCA_964625745.1 uncultured Anaerolineae bacterium
GAAGACAGGCTGTTTTGCAATTCAGTGTTTGGTTGCGGCCAGAGGCCGCGTTAAGTATTATTGAGGATTTCGTGATTTAGTGCCGCAAGGTTAGCTTCTAGATGCTCCTCGAAAGCATCATAAGCATATACATCAAAATAAACAGCTTCAGTCTGAGCGTGATGCTTTGCTTTGATCCATGCACTCCGAAGGTTGTCAACGGCTACTATGCGCTCGAATAAGCTCTCTGTCGACATGTTGGAACACTCCCTTCTGATTTCTAGGAAAGGTTCTCTCTACACCTTCACCAATGCGCGCATATTACTGCCCTCACACATCATACCGCTCGCGCAGATAATTTCGCCAGCCCAGGTCAATCTCTTCAATCTTGTTCACACGCACACGCGCCATAAGCTCTTCTACCGTCCAGTTACGCATCGGAGACTCATCATTCAGTACAGCGTTCCACGCACCGACGACGCCCTCTCCCCCGCTGCCAACCAGCGAACAGAGCTGTGACGGAACCTCGTGCAGCTCAGTGTTCCTGGCGAATCCGATGGATACCACTTCAACTTCGTCGGCCTCGCCTGTTTGCCGGAGGTACGCTGCCAGAAGGAACTGACGCATCAGTTGGTAGAACGGACCCTGGAAGGGGCAGCCCTGTACGCTCGCGAAGGCAGGGAGTGAAATGCCCGCCTCCTCCATGTGTTCCCAATAACGACGCGACCTGCGATCCCCACCTGTCGTTAGCAGACACGACCGGGCAGGGTCCCTATCTCTCGCCACGTCGAGCGCCCGACACCTGGCCTTGTCATCCTTGGGAGCCGACTGGAAGGCACTACACGCGCCAAAGCTGTGCTCGGTGTACTTCCACTCAACTAGTGTAGTATGCTTCCGCTTGCTCCTACCGATCCAGAAGATAGCCGCGTCAATGCTAGTGCGGTACAGCCCTCGCTTTCCCCTCTCCGATTCGCCCAGCCACTGCGTGACCTCCGGCGGGCCTGTGTATTCGAACTCGATCCTCGTCACCGCCCGCAGCCCCGAGAGCAAAGGCCGCAACGCAGACCTGGCCAGATTGAGGTCCTGACGCAGTGGAAAGAAGAAGTTCAGGCACGCAGCCTGAGAGCTCTTCAGGTTCCGCAGTTCGGGATGCGGGGCAATGTCCTCTTCTGCCAGGTAGGCCAGGATTGCGTCGGCCAGAGGCTCGTAGAAAGCCAGCCGTTCGTGACCGGCGGGCAGGATGTGCGGGTAGGTGTAGGTTGGCCGCTTGCTTGACCCGCCGTCGCCTAGCTTGGGCCAGCGCCGGCGCTTGAAGGCGACCTGCCGAAAGATCTCTTGCTGCTCGAAGGCGTTCTGCCGGTAGAACCAGGCTGTATCTCCGCCTTCCTCGCCGGGAAGTACGTGACGTTTGATGGTGGCCGTTGCCATAGCTTTCACCTCCGTTGGGTCAAACCACGTAATACCATTTACTGAGAGCCTATCCGAAAAGGCCCCCCGCCCCATCCTTGGGCCGGGACGAACAAGAGACGGTGGGGTGGCTTGAGACACACCCATTATACACGAAAGCGCGGCCAACTGCAAAAGACCGCGCTTTCACTTCTAACCTGCTGGTTGAACAGCATCACCCCGAAGCGGATCACCCCTTCGGCGATCACGCCCGGCCCCAGGATCGGCGCCACGAAGAAGAAGACTTGCAGAAGGCCGCTGTTGGGGTATGGAATGGTGGTCTCGAAGAAATTGCAACGCCGGCAGGCAAAGCAGAGGTTGTCAAACGTGGTCAGGCCACTATCAGGCTTCTATGGCTCCGCTCAAGCAATCCATCTCAACCCACGCTGCCAGGAACGCATTGCGTGGGACGGCCTGGGGAGCCACATCAAACCAGGGATCATTGAGGAGACTGCGAAGCATAGTTTCAGTACCCGACTCGTATCGGACACGATAGCCCCACCGAGCCAGCCGTCGCAAGCGATGTCCTGGCACGCCAAAGTCTTCCGCCTCGAACAGACGATTCAGGACGCCTTCGGACACAGTGTGCCCCAGATAGGCCAGCACCATTCGGACGCAGGCTTGTGGGTGCCATTCGCGTTTTTGTTCAGCAACTCCTGGTAACGCTCCATGTCCGCTTCCGTCTTGTGGCTACGTGCTACGCGCCGCAGTGCCTCGTCGTCCAGGCGGTCCAGCGCGGCCAGGTCGGTCTGGAATTCGGCTGGCGCGTCGTCCCATCCAGGTGGACTGCCGACCTGTACAGCGTGGAGCAGCACGTCATCCAATGGGCGGAGGAGTGTGGTTTCGTAAGGCATTTCAAACCCTCTCCCTCTTCACATTGGACAGACACCTTTGTTTGATGTATAATTTATACATCACAATTAGGGGGATAATAATGGCTACAGAAACGCTCAAACGGATCAACGTCACCTTCCCCATCTCGCTGCTGGAGGAGCTCAGGCACTACATTCCCCGCCGAGAGCGGAACAAATTCATCGTCGAGGCTACGGAGAAGGAGCTTAAGCGTGCCAGGCTACGGAAGGTTTTAGAAGATTTGCACCGCGAGCCGGCCTGGTCGGATGAAGATCATCCCGACCTGATGACCGTCGAGGACGTGAACCGCTACGTCCGTGAGCTGCGGGAGACGTGGATGCCTCGCACCTGGGATGAGATCGCCGAGGAGGCTGAGCGCGGTGGCTGATTATCTCCTGGACACCAACATTCTCATCCTCGCCCTCCGTAGCGACCCAAAGGCCCTGGATTTCCTGGACGCGCTGGATAGAAAGAAAGAGCGCGCGTGCACCTCCATCGCTACCCGGACGGAGATACTGGCCGGTATGCGTCCCCACGAGGAGGAGCGCACGATGGAGCTGCTCGATTCGCTGGAGAACCTCCCGGTGGACGAGGCCATCGCCGACCTGGCCGGCGGACTGATTTACCAATATGCCCGCCAGGGCATCCAGTTCTCCTTCCCCGATGCCCTCATTGCCGCCACAGCCCTCCACCACGACCTCACGCTGGCTACCACCAACCCCAGGCACTTCCCTATGCCTGATCTTCGTCTGCACCCTCTTGGCGAATAGGTGCGACCACCTCACCAGTCTGGCGCCTTCTTCTCAATTCAATCCTCTACCAACTGCGCCAGGTAGCCCCGCAGCGACTCCAGTGAGTAGTGCTGCCGACCGAGCTGGAAATTGTGCTCGACGGTCTCCTGGCGTAGCCGATCGTCGGTGAGCAGCTCCACCGCCTGGTCCGCGGCGGCCTCGATGACCTGGGGCGCTACCTGCACCAGTCCCAGGTCATCTCGCTCCTGGATTTCCGAGCCATGTCCTGAGCTTGCCGAAGGGCCCAGGGAGACGACGCGGAAACCCTTGCCCTTGATATCGGCCTGGTAGACCGGGTACTCGAACAGCATCAGGGGAAGGCAGGCGCGCAGCGCCTCCAGGAACTGGTTGCCCCACCCTTCCCACAGACTGGGATAGGTGACGAAGTCGGCGAAGACGTAGGTATCCCACAACGAGTAAACCTTCTGTCCGTCCCGCATCTGTCGCCGCCCCCCCACTACATCCTCGATGAACAGGGCGTCAATCCCCGCCCGCTCAACCTTCTGCCTGAGATGGCTGACGTAGCCTCCAGTCATATCATCCCTCGCGTACCCCGCCAGCACCAGCACGATTCGGCTGTTCCTTCGGCTGTGCTCAGGACAGGCGTCATCGAAAGGGCGGCCGTCGTACAGCCCGCGCTCTTTGAGGCGCGCTCGTCGCTCTGGGCTATCCAAAGCCTTGACGAAATCCACCGCCAGCTCGATGCCCTTGCGCGGGACGATGCGGGTGGCCTGGAGGATAAAGACGTCGTTCTCCCTCAGTCCGATGCGAGTGCGGAGATCCCGATTGTACTCGTCGGGCTGCCAGGGCGGGGCGTCGAAGTCGAAGACGTTGGGCACAACCGTGGACTCGATCCCCTTGCGCTCTGCCAGTTCCCGCTGCGCCAGACTATTGATGACCACGTGTCGGGCCAGCGGGTCGCGGGGCGGCAGGTACTTGTCGGCCAGCTCGATGGCGGTGGCGCAGGTGAGAGCCACCGCCGGTCGCTCCCAGTAGAAATCGTGGCTGTGGGCCAGGGCCGGCAGTTGCAAATCGCGCATCACCCGCGCCAGGGCGATGGCCACTGATGGGTTGGCCGCCACCGACCAGACGTTTTGCAGGATGAGAAAATCAATCCTCTTCTCCGCCACAAAGTCACGCACCTTTCGCTCGATCACATCGGCCAGGCCCAATAGTTCAGCCCGATACGCCGCCTCGTCGGGGTAATCGCGCAGCTCGCCAAACGTGTTGTAGTAGAGGCGCTCAGCGTCGGGGCGGTGGTGATACATTTCCTCGATCAGAGTGCCCTCCACCGTGCCCAGGTCGCCCGCGCAGAGATGGACGGTGTGGCCCATCTCCTCCAGCACGCGCTTCCACTTGTCAATCTCCAGCGAGACCCCATCCGTCCTGCCAACTTGGTAATGGAAAATGCCAATAGTCTTCATTGTCCCCCCTACACTCGCCACCACTTGAGCAGCCGCCAAGTGAGCGTCTTCTCCCAATCTCCCTCCCAATCCTGGCTGAAGAATTCCAAAAAGTGGAATGTATCGGCGATGAAAGGTTCGGTGGGCAGCGGCGCCTCCTGCAGATAATCCAAGACCTCGTCCTGCATCGTCGGCGGGATGTCGCGAAAGGCCAACGTGATGTGCGCCCAGAAAGGCTGGCCCAAGTCCTCCTCGACAAAATCGCAATCAGGAGCGATAAATGGCCGCACGGCATCCACCACCCGTTCCCGCAAGGCTATCATCTCCGGGTTAGGTCCTCCCGCAATGCGGAAGATGTCCAGCCCCATGCCGAGGTTGGTTCTGCCAACGCCGTTAAAATGCACAGGAAAGGGACGCTGGGCAGCAAAAGCGGCGTCCAGGCGTTCAATGAGTGGCTCCAATGGGCCTGGGATTTTCTTGAAGAACCCTTTGATGGTAGCGTGCACCTGAAACTGGTCGGCGGCGATGAAGCCGAACTGTTTGCGCAGCATCCGGTGGATCTCAGCCACTGCTCGGGCGATTTCGTAAGGGGGGATCAGGTAGACAGCGAAACGGGACTTGCTAGGCTCTGTGACAACCAAAGTGCTTCCTCCCTGTGAAGTTATTTCGGCAGCAGACGCAAGGTCAAAATCTGGTACGGCTTGATGGAGAAGCGCAGGTGGTGGCCCTCGATCTCCAGGAGCTCCTGGTTCTCCTCAAGGAGATTGGTGCGCCAGGCTTCCGCCAGTGGGAAAGCGGCTGTCAGTGTGAACTGGCCTCGCCGGCGTTGGCTTTCGTACAAGCGCACGATCAGGCCCTGGCCGTCCTCTGCCTGCTTGATGGTTTCGACCACTACGTGGGGGAGGTCCACATTGATGAAGGACGAGGGTTTCGAGTTTTGGGTTTCGAGTTTCGGGTTGCGTGCTGGGGACCACACGATTAACGGGTCGTTCAGGGCGTAGGCCTGGGCCACGGTGCGTTCATCCCACCTGCCCTGGTGAGGGAGCAGGCTGTAGGCGAATCGGTGCTCGCCCTGGTCGGCTTCTGGGTCTGGGGTGGTGGGGCTGCGCAACAGGCTGATGCGCAGGACGTTGTCGTGGATGTCGTGGCCGTATTTGCAATCGTTCAGCAGGCTGACGCCGTAGCCGCCCTCGCTCAGATCAACCCACTTTTGGGCGCAGGTCTCAAAGTGTGCCCAGTCCCAACTGGTGTTGCGATGCGTCGGGCGCTGGACGTTGCCCCACTGGATTTCATACGTTGCCTGCGGCGAGAGCACATCTACCGGGAAAGCCACTTTGAGCAGAATGTGCCGCTCACGCCATTGGACGGTCGTATCAAAATCCAATCGCGGGCTGTTGTGTGCCAGCGAAATGCGCTGGACGTATTCACTGTTCAAAATGCGTCGCCGCACCTCGAGGGTGGCGCGCAACGGACCGTTCTCACTCACACACACCGATTCGGCTGGCTCTGCCAGCCACAGCTTATCGTCGTAGAAAATGTCTATGTCCCAGGCGTCCGGATTGATCGGCCGATCCTCGAAGGCCTGGAACTGATCGGCGGTCGCGCCGGCTGGCAGCACCTCGCGCCCATTGAGTTTGTCGTAGATGCGGGTGATGTCGCCGGCAGTGTCTAGCTCGACCCGCAGGTGGGCGTTCTCTAGCAAGGCCGGGGTGGCTGTTAGGTTGGATATTGGGTATTGGGTATTGGATATTGCGGTAGCGGACAGAGGCGTAATGCTGTAAGGGGGCGAATCTCCAATATCCAATAACAGTCCGCCCTCCACAGGCTGGACGGAGACAGGGGAGCCATCAGTGCGCTGTAGTGCTGGGTTTTCGATGGGCGGATTGCTCCAGAAGACCAAGTCATTGCGCTCGAATGAGGTTGGGTTCACCACCAAAACGTCGCCGCCCAGCTTTTCGGCGATTGCCGCCAGGGCTCCATCACGCACTCTCTGACCGATCTGGCGCACCTCAGCGTATTGTTGCTGCGACTCGACGTAGACTGGGCCGATGCTGCTGCCGGGGATGATGTCATGAAACTGATTGAGGCAAACTAGCTCCCAGGCCCGGTGCAACTCGGCATGGGGGTAGCGATAGCCCGAATCGAGGAGGGAGGCCAACGTGGCCAGGAACTCGGCATCGTGTAAGAGGAATTCGCTCTTGCGATTGGCGCGCTTGTTGCGGCTTTGAGTGGTGTACGTGCCGCGATGATTCTCCAGATAGAGCTCGCCGTTCCACGTCGGCAGGCGGTATCCGACTTCAGTATCCAGCTTGCGGAAGAATTCCCCCACCTTGCCACACTTGATCTGCGGTGTGGCGGGAAAATGCCCCATCTCTCGGATGTTCTCTAGCATCTCGCGCGTGGGGCCGCCACCGCCGTCGCCGTAGCCGAACGACATCAGCAGAGGCGGCGTCACGCCGGGCTTGCCCCAGTCCTTCTGTTGAAAGTTCCTCCAGGTTTGGAGGGTCTGTTCAGGGGAGGCATCGGCGTTGTAAGTGCTGACGTGGACATCGCCGCTCCCGCCGGTGGTGCTGAAATGGGTGAGGATGCGCGTTCCGTCCAGGCCCTGCCACCAAAAGGAATCGTAAGGCAGACGGTTGTACTGGTTCCAACCGATTTTGGTGGTGAAAAAGTACTCCACCCCCGCCTCTTTGATCAACTGGGGAAGATTCCAGGCATAGCCAAACACGTCGGGAAGCCACAGAACCGGAGCGTCGGTGCCAAAATGACCTCGAAAGAAAGTACGCCCAAGCAGAAATTGCCGCGCCAGGGACTCCGCGCCCGTGATGTTGCAATCGGCCTCCACCCACGTGCCGCCCAGGGGCTCCCACCGCCCCTCGCGCACTCGCTGCTTGATGACCTCAAACAGCTCTGGATAATCCTGTCGCACAAAGTCATACAACTGGGGCTGACTCTGACTGAAGCGGAATTCGGGAAACTGCTCCATCAGACGGATGACGTTGTAGAAGGTCCTGCCGGCTTTGCGCCTGGTCTGGCCCAGCATCCAGAGCCAGGCCACGTCAAGGTGAGCGTGACCAGCAGCGGTGATATTCACATCCAGCGGAGCGCCCGCCTGGGCAACGCCCTCTCGCAGAGTCTCATGGGCAGCCGGCACGCTGGCGTAGAAACGCTCATCGAAGGGCTCGCGAGTGTCCAGCACTTTGAACGCCTCGTCCAGGGCAGTGTACAGGTGTCCCCGCGCTGGCTCGTTTTCGTCCAGATGATCGGCCACGCCCAGCGCAACCCGGGCCAGGGCGATGAAATCGCGCGTGGGCTGATCAATTTGCACCAGGGCGCACTCGCGCATCAGCAGCCTGGCGTCCCTGTCGTTGCGCAGACTGCCAGCCCAACCATGCAGGGCCAGCAGATGCGGAGCGCCATCGAAAATGGATATTGGATATTGGGTATTGGAGGGACGTACTTCCCCCCCAGAGTTGGGGGGGACCGAGGGGGGGCTATTGGGCAGCAGTATCTCCTGGTGATGACGGTCGCAGGCAGCATGGGGCACGCCATCAATGTAGGCCAGGGCTTCGGGGTGGCTGAAATCGCCTGCCTCGCCAATCGGAAGGTGCAAGGCAATGGGGGAGTCAGTGCTCCAATCGGAGGGGATCTGAAAGCGAGTGCGAAGGACAAAATTCGCGTGAGGCTCGCACCAGTAGGAACCCCGCGGGAGTGATTGCCAGTCTCCGTCGTCTACTTCCAGGGAAACCGGCGGCTCAACCAAGGGGCTCTCCAACTTAAGATGCCGAAAATGCGGCAGCGGCTGGCGACGACGGTAAACCAGCGGCTCGATCAGCCTCAGCCGTCGGTTGATTTTTCTGGATGTCAGGCGAATGTCATGAAACACGTCATCTCCGCAAAGTATCTCCTAATGGCACAAGCTGGCCGTGAGACGTATTGCGTACCGCATGCCGCGTGGCGGAATACGAAATATGCAATACGTTTGGTGCATCTCAAATCCTCAAACCACTCTCGCTATCGAAGAAGGCAATGGCTTCCTGGTTGAACGACAGGTGAACCGTTTCCTCTGACTCAATCATGGGATGGGCGGGGGCAACGATTTTCACTATCTTGTCAGCCAGCTCAATGGCGATGATTTGATGCGAACCCTGGGGCTCCGATACAAGACATTGTGCTGCCAGGATGGAATCCTCTTCGCCCACCAGCAGGATTTTTTCGGGCCTGATGCCCAGAACAAGCTTCTTCTTCCCATAGTTCCGCAATTTGGCAGCATGGTCAGGCTTCAGCTTGAAATCGAAATGAGGATTGATCAAACGACAATCACCGTTCTCAACCTTCAGTTCAACGTCCATGAAATTGGTGGGGGGAGTGCCTATGAAATCGGCCACAAATAGGCTCGCGCTGCGGTGATAGACATCGTCGGGGCTTCCTATTTGCACGATCCCTCCGTCTTTCATGATCACAATGCGGTCAGCAAGGCTCATCGCTTCGGACTGGTCATGGGTGACGAATACGGTCGTGGCCTCGGTCTTGTCGTGGATCGCCTTTAGTTCCGTTCGCGTCGCCACTCTCAGCTTGGCGTCCAGGTTCGAGAGAGGCTCATCCATCAGGAACAGCTTTGGCTTCACGGCGATGGCCCTGGCCACCGCTACCCTTTGTTGCTGACCACCTGAAAGCTGGGACGGATAGCGATCAACAAGCTCGGCGATTTTGGTCATTCCCGCCGCTTCTTTAACCGTCTTGTCAATGGTCTTCTTGTCCATCCTCTTTAGTTTCAGGGCGTAGGCAATGTTGTCATAGACCGTCATGTGGGGCCAAACCGCGTAGTTTTGGAAGACCATGCTCACGTCTCTTCTTCTGGGCGGCAGATCGGTAACATCAACCTCATCAATCAGAATGGTTCCGTCAGTTACCTCTTCCAGGCCAGCGACCATTCTCAGGGTCGTAGTCTTCCCGCATCCCGACGGCCCCAGAAGTACAAGGAACTCTCTATCGGGCACTTCTAGGCTGAAGTCGCTGACCGCCACGACCTTCTTGCCAAAACGCTTGGTGACATTCTTCAATGTTAGCGTTGCCATAACTTCCTCCGATAGTGAATGTACCTCCCCCCCAGAGCCTGCCCTGAGCAAGGTCGAAGGGTTGGGGGGGATTGAGGGGGGGCAACTAAATGGTGACCCCGCCCCACATTTGGCGGATGTATCTGCGGATGAAGAAAGTGAAGATGACCGCTGGCAGAGCCATGGCCATACCGCCTGCCGCAGCCAGGTTCACCTGCCCAACGGCGCCAAGGACCGTTTGATACACGATAACCGCAAACGTGGGATTAAACTGTGTTAGAATAATGGCTGACACCGTTTCATTCCAGGCCCCTAAGAATGAGTACATAGCGGCGGCTGCCAGCCCCGGCAAAGCCAGCGGCAGGGTAATGCGCAAAAACGATCGGGCTTTGCTGGCCCCGAAAACCTGGGCTGCCTCTTCCAGCGATTCGGGGATGCCCATGAAAATGCTGGCTGTGATCCAGACAGTGAGAGCGATGTTACCGATGGAGTATACCAAAGACAGGCCGATGGGCTTGTCGTAGAAATTCAGACCAACGAGAATCTTGATCATAGGGATGGCGATGGCCACGCCTGGGAACATCCTCACAAACAGAACGCTGAACTTCAGTAGATCCTTTCCCTTGAAGGCATACCTGGCAAAAGCATAGCCCGCCATTCCTCCGATGGATAGAGAGATGATTATGGTCAGGGCGCAGATCTGCAGGCTTCTGATCAGGGCGGGAACCGCCTCGGAGCCGGCCACCCCGAAGAAGCTCTGGTAGTTGCTCAGTAGGTTTCTCCGGCGGGTGAAATAGACCACGTCCTGCATCTCCTCCAGCTTGGCGATTTGCTGTTCGATGTCTTCCAAGGTCATGGGAGTGGCCAACTGGTATTTCATATAATCGGACATTTTTTGCAGCTCTTTGGTGTCTAGAACCGTCTCAAAGCCGCCTTCTACCCTGTCGTAGACGCTCAGGAGGTAGCCCCGCTTCCCATATTCCAGCTTAAACTGGGTGTTGAGGGCAGGGACCATCGGCAGGGGATACTCATAAGCCTCTCTCGTGGATAGAAAGGACAGCGAGACGATGAAGTAGAGCGGCAACAATAGGGCAACCACGACTCCGACGACAAAGACGTAGAAAATCGTTGTTCTTGCGGCCTTGGCGACGCTTACCGGTTTCTTTTTCGTCTTTGTCATGTTAGTTGCTCCTTCTCTCGCTTAAATGCTCCCGATACCTGTAGATAGGCCAGGGCCGCCAGGGACACGATAGCGGCAACCACGAGGGTGTAGCCAGCCGCCATCTGATCGGCGATATACAACTGATCTACCTCCTTGGTGTAGAAGACAACCCTTTCAACCAAAACAGGCAGCCTGGAGAACCCGAGAAGAAGCACTACGATGAGCCATATCTGGATCGCCGAGATCATCCTCAGTATCACGGCTGTCGTAATGGTCGGCTTGAGCAAGGGGAGGGTGATTTTCCTCAGGACGTGCAAGTAGTTCCCGCCGAACACATACCCAGCTTCTCTCATTTCCTCTTGTATGTTCTGCAATCCCGCCAGCAAGATGATCATGACCGAGGGGATCACCTGCCAGGCATCAAGGATAATCAGCGTTGCCAGGAGCTTGGCATTGGAGCCTACCAGCCAGTATATCTTCTTGCCTTCCGCCAGAATCCCCAGGTAGCCCAACAGGCTATTCAGCCACCCATGGGCGGTGAGTCCGGTGATCCACATGGCTCCCGCTGCGGCGGATGGGAGCGCCATGGGAATCATGGCCATGAATAAGAAAATGCCTGAGCCTTTGAATTTCCTGTTGATGAGCAGGGCGAGAAATAGGGCGGCGAGGAACTCAAGAGTAACGGAGAAAACCACAATAATCGCGGTGTTCTTGACGGCAGCTACGAAATTCTCCTCGCGGAAGACGAGCGCGAAGTTGTCCAGTGTAAACTGGCCCGCGGCGCCGGTGAAGCTGGCGATGATTGACGAGAGGACCGGCCGCAGCCAAAACGCGGCGTAATAGAGGATGACGGGAAGCACCAACAGATAAGGAGTTGCCCCTTTTGCAATACTCTTCCAGTTTCTGCCATTACGGCGCGCTATTGCTGCCATACCCATTCATCCCTTTCGGTGTTGTTTAGGTAAGCGTTCAGGTGCCAGGCACTTTCATCGGCTTCTTGGGGACTGCAGCGCCTCCAGGCTGAGTGAGATTGTTCAATCAATCGGCTATTCGCAAGTGCCTGGCACCTTATGAGGATATTTAGAAGACAGAGCCGGGAAATGGGACCGTCTTCCCGGCTCTATCCAGTCGAAAGTAGCTACACGCGCATCAGTGGTGCTACTTCAAGAGACCATCCACACATGCCTGTGCAGTGTCGAGCCGTGCCTGATCTACGTCATTGCCTGCCAAGATCGTGTCCTCGAACACGTCGTCAAAGCACGCCTTGACGGCTCCCCAGTCCTGGTACAGGTAGGACGGCACGCCCGAGGCGATGCCCTGCTCAAGCACCAGAATGGCCTTGGACATGACCTCGTCAACGGCCTCGTCACCCATGTAGTCGAGCGCTTCCTGCACGGGCGGGATGAAGCCACCGGTGCCCTTGGCGATCTTCACCTGAATGTCGGGGCGAGTCAGGTATTCCAGGAACATGACTGCCAGGTCATGGTTCAGCGCGCCCTTCATGATGGCGTAACCGCTGACCCCGGCGATGGTGCCGATGCCCTTTGACCCAATTGGCGCGGGCGCCAACGTGAACTGGGTCTCGTTAGAGGCATAGACCTGGCCGGCGCGAGCATTGTGGAACACCGTCAGCCACGACTCTTCGCGCATCATCGGATCTACGCAGCTATCAACGTTCATAACCGTCGGGACGAAGCCACCAGCCTTGCCGATCGTTTCCCAGATCTTCCAGGCTTCCATGGCCGCGGCCGAGTTGGCGTCTGGGAAGCCAGCGCCGTACGAAAGCACCGACCCGCCGAACATGTAGACCCACGACTTCATGGGGATGCCGGTGATGCAGACCTTGCCTTCACCTTCACCCTCGGCGATGTTCACGGCCCACTGGGCATACTGCTCCCAGGTTATGGCATCTATGTCAACATCGTCGGGAAGATAGGGAAGCGCCTTATTGTTGGCCAGCAGCAGATAGACATCGGCGCCTACGGGCAGGAAGTACTGCTTACCATCCCGGTTGGTGTCGGACTCGAACGTGGGGCTGAAGTGCCTGTCTGTCCAGGAGTCAACGTATGGCGTCAAATCCTCCACATACCCTGCATCGAGCCAGTCGGGCATCTTCCCATTGTGTGCACAGACGATGTCTGTAGTGACGTGGTCGGTGTCCTGCTGAATCGTCGCCCTGTCAAATATCGTGTCGTCGTCCAGAATCTGGAACAAGACCTTCACCCCGTGCTCAGCCTCGAAAGGCTTGATGACCTCGTTGATGAAGAACTCCTGTTCGCGAGGTGGGCTGAACAGCCTGGACTCGAAGACGAGGGTCTGGCCCGCCACCGAGACCTCCCCCGCCGGTGCCTCGGCGCCGGGGATGAGGAGCTTCCAACCAGGCTGGATCAGGCCGGGGTCCACGACGTTGGCGAAGCTGGAATCTTCCGCGTATTTGGCCTTGGTGGCATCAACGATGGCATGGTAGGCCGCGCCGTTGCCCAGATACTTCTCCGCCAGGGTCCAGAGGTTGTCGCCCAGCTTGACCGTGTAGGTCAACTCCTCCTGGGCCGGCGGAGCAGCGCTGGCTACACCCGCCAGGGTCAGTAGCATTGCGAACACTAAGAACAAATTGACAGACGTCCTCTTAAGCATTGTTTCCTCCTAGTTTTTTTGGTTTTTGATGTGATTTGGCTTTGGGACACTTCCTTCATGGAGCATCCCCCATTGACCCAGCAGAATTCGATACCTCACCTCCTTAATGTGACACGCTAAATGTAGGGACGACGTCACCAGGGCAATCGCATTTAGATTGTCTTCCCCACATGAGGGCCTTTTGAGTCACTTCTTCCAGATCGGCACCTCGCCAAGCGGTTCCCGCCTTGGGGCGAGGTATGTCGCAAGAGCAATTGCCCTAGCAGTATCACAGTATCGCAAGTATAAACCAAAACGTACCGGAAACCAAACGCAACCCTTCAAACGCTCTAACCCTTCACGCCGCCAGCCGTGAGTCCCTCTTCAAGGAATCGCTCCAGAGCGAGGAAGAGAATGACCACCAGCAATGTCATGATGGTCGAGGCGGCCATGACGACGTGCGGGCGCGGAGTGGGATCATTGAAAATGGTTCTGAGATTGTACTGGCGACGCCCTCAACGAGCGTCTGGGTGGTTAAAACGATGACAATGATCAACCTATCACCCCCTTTCCTGGTTTCAGCTATCCAACTCCGCTGGATTCTCGGACAACTAGCTCTGGCTGCAAGAT
>CAZVCJ010000106.1:0-13745 GCA_964625745.1 uncultured Anaerolineae bacterium
GAATGCAAGGGGGGCGGTAGTACGTGTATCAAACCCAAGTGCAAAACGCTATAGTGTAAAGGGGCGTAGATTCGGACGAGTGAGGGTTGATGGTAATGAAGAGACTTCTGGTGTTTATCTTGCTTTCGATGCTTATCCTATCGGCCTGTGCACCGAAAGCTACCTTTCAGTATGAATGGCCTACGCCAGTGGCAACTTTCACACCCGTATCGGGTGCGATTCTTCCCGCGCCGACGCGGCTTTTTGAATGCGTTGCCTGGCACTCGGCGCCAGACTACTTAGGCCAATCTCAGTGTGTTGAGGGGGGCGTCCTCCGCGTTGATAGGTCGGAGGGGGCATTCCTCCTGATTTTCAGTAACGAAGCAGATACATTCTATGGCGTTTCGTTAGACCTCGATTTGTCTGACCTGGCCGGCAAGTGTGTGCGGATTGTAGGGACAATTGAGACCTATAAAGGCCGACCAGCGATCCTCATCGAGAGCCGTGATCAATTGTTGCCTTGTTTGGGGAAGGAATAGCCAAAGATAAGACGCTTCTCGCTTTTCAGTCTGTTGATCATCTGAGGCTGACCTACAACGTCCCACGCCTGAGCACGAGGTCGGGACGCCTTTTTATTTTTCGGGAGGGCTGAACAGTGAACCTGGTGAGAGTATGCGTCGTCGGTGTTGGGCGAGCCGGCATGGTGCATGCCACAAACTTCAAGCACAACGTGCCAGGAGCCTGCCTGGCTGCTGTCGTGGACATGGATCTGGAATTGGCTGAGGAGAAAGCAGGGGATCTGGGTGTTGATCTCTTTTTCTCTGATCTCCGCCAGGCCTTGGACAGGGCGGAGATTGATGCTGTCTGCATCACCACGCCCACCTTCACCCACGCGGAGATTGCCACCACCGCAGCCCGAGCGGGGGCTCACATCTTCTGCGAAAAGCCGATGGCCCTCACTTTGGAGCAGGCCGATGCCATGATTCTGGCCGCAGACGAGGCCGGGGTCAAACTGCAAATCGGCTTCATGCGCCGCTTCGACCCTGCTTTCGTCACTGCCAAGGGGCGGATCGAGAGTGGGGAGATCGGAAGACCTACGGTGATCCGTTCCCTCACCCGTGGGCCTGGACTGCCTCCGCGGTGGGCTTGTGACCCACGCACCAGCAATGGCATGTTGGCGGAGGTGAACAGTCACGACTTCGATACCATCCGCTGGCTGGCGGATAGTGAGTTCGAGAGGATCTGGGCGGAGGCCAATGCCCTCAAGTGCTTTGACCTGAAAGAAGCGTTCCCCAATTTTTACGACAACGTTATCGTCTCCCTCCGCTTGAAGAACGGAACCCTGGGAATCGTAGACGGCAGTTGCCCCGTGGACTATGGTTACGATGCCCGGGCGGAGGTCTTGGGGAGCGAGGGAGTGATCCTCATCGGGGAACTGCAGGACAGGGCTGTGACCACCTGCACGAAGCAGGCTGGGATGGTGACCTCCACTTTTCGGAGCTGGCGCAACCGATTTCGGGATGCTTACATCGCCGAGGCATGCCATTTCGTGGAGTGCATCCTCCAGGATCGTGACCCTCTGGTGACAGGGCACGACGGGAGAAAGGCCGTTGAAGCGGTGTTGGCCGCTAATGAGTCCATTCGATCTGGCAGGCCCGTCTCTCTGCCCCTGGATTAGAGGGGGATTTCATGCTGGCAGCGGTCTATCGTGGTACAAACGATCTCCGTGTGGAAGACATCGTCAAGCCGAGCATCGGTGAAGACGAGGCCTTATTGAGGGTCAAAGCGGCTGCCATCTGTGGCACGGATCTGCGCATTCTCGCGTCGGGCCATTTCAAAATCCCGCAGGGTATGGCGCGCATACTGGGACATGAATTTGCCGGCGAGGTGGTGGAGGTGGGGTCTCGGGTCAGTGGCCTCGTCCCCGGCATGAGGATTGTCATTGCCCCTAACACTGGATGCGGCAGGTGTGAACAATGCATCCAGGGCCTCGACCATCTGTGTCCGAATTACGAGGCCTTTGGCATCAGCCTCGACGGTGCCTTCGCCGAGTACATGCGTATCCCCGCCTCTTTCATCCGCCGGGGGAACATCGCCCTCGTTCCCGAAGGGATCTCTTATGAGGAGGCGGCTCTCAACGAGCCCTTCTCCTGCTGTTACCACGGCTCCCGAGCCTGCCGCATCGAGCCCGGCGACGTGGTGCTGATCGTGGGAGCTGGTCCCATTGGCATCATGCATTTGCTCCTGGCTCGTCTTAGTGGAGCCTCCACTGTCATCGTCAGCGAGATGATCGAGGAGCGCCGGCTCCAGGCTTTGGAATTCGGCGCCGATCTGGCTGTAGATCCCAGCAAACAGGACCTGCTGGCTGTCGTGGGGGAGGTGAGTCACGGTCGTGGAGCCGATGCCATCGTCGTGGCCGCTCCCGCTCCCTCAGCCCAGGAACAATCGCTGGCCCTGGCAGCGACCCGAGGGCGCATCAATTTCTTCGGTGGCCTTCCCATGGGGAGCGACTTCATCAGGTTCAAATCCAATCGGGTGCACTACAGGGAGATCGTGGTGACGGGAACGACCGGCTCCAGCAATTACGAGTTTCACCGCAGCATGGAGATCATTGCCTCGGGGAGGGTCGCTCTTTCGCCCTTGATCAGCGCTCGTTTTCCCCTCTCGGAGGCGGAGGAGGCCTTCGCTGTCGCCGCCAGCAAAAAGGCTCTGAAGGTCATCATCAATCCTTAATCCACCGTGACTACTCAGGCTGTCATGCTGAGCGGAGCGAAGCATCTCGTTGTCGCGAGAACGAGACCCTTCGCTGCGCTCAGGGTGACAACATGGGCTGAGAAGTTACAATCCACCACTGCGAGGAGAACGGTCATGTTGGGCGGTTATCTGGGCAAAATCTTGAGGGTAAACCTCTCCGATGAGGAATCCCTGGTGCAGGAGCTGGAAGAGGCTGACCTGAGGAGGTTCCTTGGAGGTCGAGGGCTGGGCGCCAGGTGGTACTACCAGGAAATCGAGCCTGGGACGGAGCCTCTCGGCGCGGCCAACAAGCTTTTCTTTTTCACCGGCCCGCTAACGGGTGTGCCTCTGCCTTCCACCACCAAACTCGGCGTCAGCACCAAATCGCCGGAAACAGGGATTTACCTTTGTTCCAATTCCGGCGGCGATTTCGGCCCGCACTTGAAGTTTTGCGGCTTCGATGGGTTGATCATCGAGGGCCGGGCGGAGCGCCCAACCTATCTCATCATCAGGGATGGCGCCGTCAGCTTCCACGATGCTACCCATCTCCTCGGGCTCAAGATGAGCCAGGTAAGGGAGGAGTTGTTGGAGGCGATAGGCGATTCCAAAGCCTCCGTCCTCTGCACTGGGCCCGCCGCTGAGAGGTTGGTCGGGTTCGCCTACATCCAGGTTGACGGGCGCGCCTTTGGCCGAGGCGGCGCTGGCGCGGTGATGGGCTCCAAGAACCTCAAAGGCATCGCCATAAAGGGCAGCGGGGAGATCCCCCTGGCCTACCCGGAGAGGGTGAAAGGGATTCGGAAGGCAGCCATCAAAGAGTTGAGGGAAACCAGGGCCAATCACACCAGGTATGGCACCCCCCAGTATACGGAGGTGCTCAACGAGTTGGGGTGTTACCCCGCCCGCAATTTCCAGAGCTCTTATCTCGAAAACGCCGAGGGCATTTACGCTCAGCACATGAAGGAGCATTTCTGGGTAAAGAACTTCGCCTGCTATCACTGCCCCGTAGCCTGCGGCAAGGTAACCGAAGTCAGTGAAGGTCCCTTCGTGGGGGCGCGAGCGCGGCCCGAATACGAGACCATCGGCCTGTTGGGTGGCTCCTGCGGGGTCACCGATTTTGCGGCCATCATCGCCGCCAACGAGCTGTGTGACGAATATGGCATAGACACCATCTCCACCGGTAATGCTGTGGCGCTGGCCATGGAGCTCTTCGAGCGAGGCCTGATCACCAAAGCGGACACGGAGGGCGTCGTCCCCTGCTTTGGCGATGGCCAGGCCCTGGTGGAAATGGTGGAGCTCATCGGCGAGCGCAGGGGCATTGGCGACCTCCTGGCAGAAGGGATGGCTGGTGTGACCAGGGAGAAACCTGAATGGCGTCCTTACGTTCTGGACGTCAAAGGGATGCCTTTCCCGGCCTACGATCCGCGCGGCTTTCACGGTATCGGCCTGGCCTACGGTACATCGAGCCGGGGGGCGTGCCACAACGTCGGGGGGTGGACCATCAGGGCGGAGCTATTGACCGGCGAGTACGATAGGTTCGTTCTCAAAGGCAAAGGCGAATTGGTAAAAGACATCCAGGACACCAGAGCTTACGTGGATTCTCTGGGGATGTGTACGGTGGTGAGGGGCTCGGTGGGCTTCAGCGCGAGCCCACAGGGGGATGTCCTGGAGGCGGTCACCGGCTTCGATTTCACCCCTGAGCTGATGGAAATCGGCAGCAGGATTTACACCCTGGAGAGGATGATCCTCGTGCGGGAGGGGATACGGCGCGAGCAGGATATGCTCCCCCCGAGGATCATGACCGAGCAGGTCCCCAACGGCCCGGCCAAAGGCCGCATTTTGACCAGGGAGATGTACGAGGTCATGCTCGACGAATACTACGCCGTGCGGGGCTGGGACCAGGAGGGGGTGCCTACCCAGGAAACGCTCCGCAAGCTCGGCCTGGACGAACTTCACCCCCACCCTGGCCCTCCCCCGCAAGCTCGGCCTGGATGAACTTCACCCCTACCCTGGCCCTCCCCCGCGAACAGGGGAGGGAATGGAGATCCGATGACGAGTCTTATGCAACCCTTTGCTGCTCAATTACAATTCCAAAATGGGCTGATAGAGCCTTACGGCAGCAAAACCGTGAGAAGGCTCAGCGACATGAGGGGAATGTATCTGGATATCGCCGCCACGGAGGAGCTTCTCAAGCAAGGTGATCCCTTGCTTTACGAGGTCTACGAGGTGGATGTCCCCCACGAGGAAGGGCAGTTGATCTACTGCACCAGCATCATTTATCCCGGCAAAGTCGGCAACGAGTATTATATGACCAAGGGGCACTTTCATAGCAAGGAGAGTACGGCTGAGATGTACCTTGGCTTGCAGGGGAGAGGCTACCTGCTCATGCAAACCCACGATGGCCAGGTCAGTGTGATGGAGATGGTGCCGGGCACCGTTTCTTACATCCCACCTTTCTGGGCTCACCGAACGGTGAACACCGGCGACGAGCCATTCATCTTCTTCGGTGTTTACCCAGGCGACGCTGGCCATAACTACGGCACCATCGAGGAGAGGGGCTTCGCCAAACTCGTGGTGGAGAGAAACGGGAAGCCTGCACTCGTTGACAACCCTCGGTATCGCTGACTGTCATTGCGAAGGCGCGGGGTTTGCGCCTGAAGCAATCTCCAGTGAGCTTAGGAGATTGCTTCACCCCTGCGGGCTACTAAGAAACAAACCGTCGTATGCAAAACCCGGGGAGCGAGCGCCGATTGAGTAGCAGAGCGTATCGAAATCAAGCAAGCGGCTCTGCGGGTAACCCGCTTGGCCTCGATACGTCGCTTCGCTCCTACTCGGCCGGCGCTGACGGGTTTCTTTCACAATGAGTGGCGCGAACGCGCTATGGAGCAGCTCGCAATGACAGCATGAGAGGAAAGAATGCCCAGAGTCCTGGTTAAGTTTCTAGCCTCCGTGAAGGATAAGGCGGGCAAGGGGGTAGAGGAGTACGAGCTGCCCGACGGCTCCACCTTGAGTGAGTTGGAGGTGAAGCTCCAGAAGTCCCATCAATTATCACTGCTAGGCTCGGCCATCATGGTCACTCTGAACGGAAGGGGCATTCGCCAACTGCCAGAAGGATTGGAAACGAGACTAGGAGAGGGGGACGTGATCCTGCTCTTCCCTTTGATTTCGGGCGGATGATCGCCTAAGGAGGTGAGCTGCTTTGAGCGAGAAGACCTACCTGATCGGCATTGATGTGGGCACCATGGGCACGAAGTCGGCCATTTTCGACACGGAGGGCAACCTCATTGCCCTGGCCTTCGAGGAGTCGAAGCTCTACTACCCCAGGCCAAGCTGGGTGGAACAAGACCCGGACGAGATCTATTGGTCCGTGGCCCATACCATCAAGGAGTGCCTGGAGAAGAGCGGCATCAATCCGGCGGATGTGGCGGCCATCTCCCTGGATGGCCAGATGGCAGGTATCAGCACGGTGGATGAGGAGTGGGGGGCACCCACTGTTTACGACTCCTGGCTGGATACCCGATGCGGGCCTTGCATCGGGCAGATGAAGGCCCATCAGGACCTTATTATCCAGAAGACGGGAGGCCCTCCGACCTACTCTCACGGCCCTAAGATCCTTTGGTGGAAGAACGAGCGGCCGGAGGTCTTCGCCAACATCTGCAAGTTCGTGGTGCCGGCCAGCTACGTGGCAGGGCGTATGGCTGGCCTTAAGGGTGATGAGGCTTTTGTTGATTATACGTACATCCATTTTTCCTGCTTCAGCGACACCGCCAAAACAGCCTGGGATCCAGAACTCTGTGAGTTCTTCGAGGTGCCGATGGAAAAGCTGCCGCGCATCGTCGAGCCCTGGGACATCATCGGCCAGGTGACGCCGGAAGCGGCCAGGGATTGCGGCCTGCTTCCTGGCACTCCCATCGCTGCCGGCTGTGGCGACCAGGCGGCCGGGATGCTGGGAGCGGCCATGGTGGAGCCGGGCCTGGTCTTCGACGTGGCGGGCACGGCCTCCGTCTTCGCCATCTGCGTGGACCGCTTTGTCCCAGATCTGGAGCACGGGACCCTCTTCACCGGCCGGCTGGTGCTCCCCGACCTCTGGTACGCCTTTGGCTACATCAACGGCGGTGGGTTGAACCTGCGCTGGTTCAGGGATGAGCTGGCTAAGGAGGAGAAGACCGCCGCCGAACGCGAGGGCAAGAACATCTATGCCCTGTTGGACGAGGCAGCCGCCTCCGTGCCGGCAGGTTCAGATTCCCTCGTCTTCCTGCCCCACCTCGGGGGGCGGGTTTGCCCCAGTGACCCCGACCTCCGTGGGCTCTGGCTGGGCTTCACCTGGAAGCACCGTAAGGCCCACTTCTACCGCGCCTTGCTGGAAGGCGTGGCCTACGAATACGCCTACTACCTGGGGATCGAGAAAAGCCTCTTCCCCGACCTGGCGTTCAAGGAGGCACGGGTCATCGGCGGCGGCTCCACCAGCGAGGTGTGGAATCAAATCAAGGCGGATGTGTTGAACCTGGCCTACGTGCAACTGAACCGGCGGGAATACGCCGTGCTTGGCTCGGCCATCCTGGCCGGTTACGCCGTGGGGGTCTTCGACGACCTGAAGGCCACTGCTAAACGCTTCGTGCAGCCCATCAGCCGCATCGAGCCCCGCCCCACATACCACGCTTTTTATCAGCCGCTGGTGCAGATTTACGTCTCCCTCTTCGATACGCTGCGGGAGACCTATCAGGAGCTGGTCGGGGTCCCTGAACCCCCCACGGATTGATGATTATGAGGGGGGAGAAAGATGAGATTCGTGGATAAGGTTGCCATCGTGACGGGATCCAGCCGGGGCATGGGGCGGACCATGGCCCTGGGGCTCGCCAGAGAGGGGGCGAGCGTGGTTGTCGTCTCCCATCGTCACCCGGAGAAGGGGCAAGAGGTTGCCCGCGAGGTTGAAAAGCTGGGAGGCCAGGCCCTCCATGTCCAGGCGGACGTCAGCGACAAGGCGGACGTCCAGATGATGGTGCAGGCCACGCTGGACAAATTCGGCAAAATTGACATTCTGATAAACAACGCCGGCATCCACCTGGGTGCTCCCTTCACCGAGGAGAGTGAGGGGATGTGGTGGGAGCTTTTTAAGGTCAACGTCATGGGCGTCGTCCTGCCCACGCAGGCGGTCGTCCCGCACATGATCGAGCGAGGGAAGGGCAAGATAGTCATCAACTCTTCCAAGGCCGCCGTCGTGGGAGAGCCGTACCATGCTGCCTACAGTGCTTCCAAAGGGGCCGTCCTCTCCCTGACCAGGGCGCTGGCTATCGAGCTGGCCCCTCACAACATCACGGTGAACGCCGTCTGCCCTGGCCCAGTCCTCACCGACATGCTCGGGAAAGCGGCTGTCGATCCGACGGAGAGGGCGGAGCTGGCTGCCAGCGTTCCCCTGGGGAGGGTGGGGAGGGTCGAGGACATCGTCGGTGCGGTGCTCTACCTGGCCTCCGAGGAATCCGATTGGTGCACCGGCCAGGCCATCTCTATAGATGGCGGGATGTCCGTCCTGAAATAGGAGGTAGATAGATGAAGATATTAGTTACCGCTCGCTCCTTTCGCAAGACCCCTGGGAGACACAAGGAACTTCTGGAGCAGTCCGGCCATCAGGTAGTAGAGAGTCCCTTGGATCGCCCCTTGAAAGAGGCGGAGATGGTGGGGTTGGTCTCCGACGTGGATGGGGCCATCCTGGGGTTGGATGAGGTCACGGCGAAAGTCATCGCTGCTGGCAAGCGTTTGAAGGTCATCTCCCGGTACGGCGCAGGGGTGGACAACGTAAACCTGGAAGCTGCTACGGCAGCAGGGGTAGCGGTGACGAATACCCCAGGAGCCAATAGCATCGCCGTGGCCGAGTTGACCCTGGGACTCATGCTCTCCCTGGCGCGGCGTATCCCCCAGCACAACGCCAGCACCAGGGCTGGCTCCTGGAGCAGGGTGACAGGCATCGAATTGGCGGGCAAGACTTTGGGGATCGTGGGGTTGGGCCAGATCAGCAGGGAAGTGATTCGGCGGGCTTCTGCTTTCGGCATGAGGATCGTGGTGCAGACCGGATACCCAGACGAAAAACTGGCCGATCAATACGGTGTGGAGTATCTGCCCCTGGAGCGCTTACTAAGAGAGGCCGATTTCGTCTCCCTCCACTGCGCCGTAACCCCAGAGCGGGCCGATCTCATCGGGGGGGAGGAACTCAAGGCCATGAAACCCACCAGTTACCTGATCAACACTGCGAGAGGGGGGTTAGTGGATGAGGAAGCGCTCTATCGAGCCTTGCAGGAGGGCTGGATTGCCGGGGCAGCGATGGATGCCTTCAAGGAGGAGCCTGCCACCGCCAGCCCCCTGGTGGGATTGGATAACTTCATTGCTACACCCCATATCGGCGCCACTACTCATGAGTCGGTCCTGCGCATGGGGATCCGGGCGGTGGAGAACGCCTTGCAGGTGTTGCGCGGCGAGCGCCCCCCTTACGTGGTGAACCCAGAGGTCTATGAGAAGTCCAGATAGCTCAGATAGTAATGAGCGAGGGCCTCCTTGAATCCATCGGAGGGCCCTCTGGCACTCGAATAGTATGCGAAGGCTCTTCCTTCGGGAGGAGCTTTCTCTTTTGCGGACTTCCGCAACACGCGGTTCTCGTCGCCTACCTCTGCACTCGCCCCGACGCCTCCCCGGCCGCAAGTCGCTTCACTTCATCCACGGAGACGAGGTTGGCGTCCCCTGGGATCGAGTGTTTCAGGCACGAAGCAGCGACGGCGAAGTTGAGCGCGGCTTCGTCATCCAGGTCTGTGGTCAGCCCGTAGATCAAACCGGCGGCGAAGGCATCCCCTCCGCCGACGCGATCAACGATGTGGGTGATGTCGTACCGCGTGCTCAGGAAGAACTCCTGCCCATTGTGCAAACAGGCGGACCAGCCGTTGTGGTCGGCGCTGTAGCTCTCGCGCAAGGTGATGGCCTGGTATTTCAGGTTGGGGAAGGCTTCCAACACCTTCTCGCACAGTGCCCGATACCTGGCGGGGTCAAGCTCACCTGTCTTGACCTCTCGCTCCCAATCGCCAGCCTCGACACTGATTCCCAGCGAGCGCTGGCAGTCTTCCTCGTTAGCGATACCGACGTCAACGTAGCGCACCAGTTCGCTCATCACCTCCGGAGCTGCCTTGCCATATTTCCACAGCTTCTTGCGGTAATTGTAATCGCAGGAGACAGTCAGGCCCTTCTCCCTGGCCACCTGTACTGCCTTGAGCGAAAGATCGGCGGCACTCTGGCTGAGGGCAGGGGTGATGCCGGTGATGTGGAACCAGGATGCGCTGTCGAAGATGTGCTCCCAATCCAGGCTCTGTAGGTCAGCAGTGCCAATGGCCGAGCTCGCTCGATCGTAGATCACTTGAGACGGGCGCTGGTTGGCGCCAGGCTCGAGAAAGTAGATGCCCATCCGCTCGCCGCCGCGGGCGATGAGCGAGGTATCCACACCTCTGCTCCGCAGAGAAGAGATACAGGCGTCCGCGATTGGGTTGCGGGGCAAGACAGTGACGTAGGCCATGTCCAGGCCGAAGCAGGCCAAAGACACGGCGACGTTGGCCTCCCCGCCGCCGAAGGTGGCCTCCAACAGCGGCGACTGGAAGAACCGTTCGAGTCCAGGCGGCTTCAGTCGTAGCATCACTTCGCCGAAAGTTACCACTCGATCACTCATATCCCACCTCCATTTATCCTCGGTAAGCGTTCAGGTGCCAGGCACTTTCATCGGCTGTTTAGGGGCAACAGTGCCTCCAGGCCAGGCACGCTCGCTCGATCAGGCGGCTATTCGCAAGTGCCTGGCACCTTGTCGGTTCATCCCAGCATCCGCCTGAACGCTTACTATCCTCGTACCCGGCGTACCACAGACATGGCGTCCCGGGTCAACTGAGTGATCTCATCGAACTTGCCGGCCGAGATCAGGCTGGCCTTGACCAGCCAGCTTCCCCCGCAGCAGTGGACGCTCGGCAGGGCCAGGTAGTCTGCCAGATTGTCCTGGCTGATGCCCCCCGTGGGAATGAACTTGACACCTCCGTAGGGTGCTGAGATAGCCTTCAGTGTAGCGATCCCACCCATCGCCTCGGCTGGGAAAAACTTCAGGATGTTCAGCCCCCGGTCGAGCGCCATATCTATCTCGGTCGGCGTCAGCACGCCGGGGGTGACGGGTATCTCGTTTTGCAGACACCAGTCAACTACTTTCTGATTGAACCCAGGAGAGACAATGAATTGAGCGCCTGCAGAGACTGCCTTATCAGCCTGATCCACCGAGAGCACAGTCCCCGCCCCGACGATGATCTCCGGCAGGCTTGAGGCAATCCGCCGGATCGCATCCTCGGCGGCTGCGGTGCGGAAGGTAATCTCGGCGCATGGCAGCCCGCCTGCCGACAAGGCCTTGCCAAGTTCGATTGCATCCTCGGCTCGCTCGATCTTGACGACCGGCACCACGCCGAGAACCCCCAGTTTCTCAAGTAAGTCTGTCATTGTTTGTCTCCTTTCTCGCTCCGTCAGCCTTTCTGGTCATTTTCGCTCTAGCCTCCTTTCAGAATTGGAGGAGATTCGACACTGTGCTTATTCCCAATCATACAGATTTGGTCATAGGTTTTCTTCAATAGCGGAACTCCCATTCGCAAGCACTCTTCTTCCTTTTCAAATTCCTTCTGCCCGGCAAAGTAGACCCTCTCAGCGCCTTCTGCAAGCGGGCAATTTCTGAGACCTCTCAGCATGCGGTCCATATCGTGACGGAATTCCTGTGGATCACGGAAGGTGTCAATCTTGATCGCTCCAACGAAATGACTGACGCGAGCGGAAGAGGTCTCCGTATCAGAGAGGCCCGGTCCAAAAGGAGCTCCGCAGAGCACTGCGCACAGAATGTCAATCATGATGGCCAACCCGTAGCCTTTGTGTCCACCGAATTCTTCACCTGCTCCCCCTATAGGCAGAATGCCACCGCCCACGCGGTGGAACATGTCATCGAGAAGGGTTCGGGCATCTCTCGCCGATTGACCGGTCTTGTCAACAGCCCATCCCATGGGGAGTTCCTTTCCAAGTCGCTCATACACCTCGATTTTTCCCCTGGTGACGACGGTCGTGGACATGTCCAGCACAAAAGCCCGCTCCTCATCGGCCGGCGCTGCAAAGGCCAATGGATTGGTACCATACATGACCTGACGCCCAAACGTGGGCACGCTCAGAGCGGCCGTGTTGGTCATCGCGATGCCCAGCATGTCTTCGTCCAGGGCCATCATGGCATAGTAGCCCGCGATTCCAAAATGGTTAGAATCTCGGACACATCCAAAGGCCGCCCCGTTGGTCTTGGCTTTGTTGATCACGCTTTCCATGGCCTTGACACTCACGGGAGCACCCATCGCACCATGCGCGTGGATCACGACTGATGACGGCGTATCCACGAGGACCTCGGCAGGTGCGTCCGGCAGCATCAAGCCTGTCTTGAGCCCGTTCACGTATCTCCACAGGCGCGCTACGCCGTGAGAGGGAATGCCCCGAGCATCAGCCGCCACCAGCACAGCCGCAGCCATCCTCGCGTCGTATTCCGAGAGATTGAGGCTTTGAAAAACCTGCTGACAAAAGGCTTCTAGAGACTCCCGTTTGATCCTAACGTAGTCTGTCCCCATGGGTAACTCCTGATGATTTTCAGAACCGCACCTTGTTTATATTATAACAACACTTCCAGCTATTTGTCAAGAAGCCGCTTTTGGAGTTTTGCATCGTTTGGGGTATAATAGCTTTGATCAGACTACTGGAGGTGAGACCATGACAGGAGTTCACGAAGCAGCACAACCATTGGTGGAAATACAGGCCGACTTCGGTTTCTTCGTCGGCATTGATTCGGACGGCTGCGCTTTCGACACCATGGAGATCAAGCACAAGGAATGTTTCACTCCCAACACCATCAAGCATTGGGGTTTGCAGCCGGTCTCTAAATACGCTCGCGACGCTGCCCTGTTCGTCAATCTCTACTCCAGGTGGCGAGGCATCAACCGCTGGCCCGCGCTGGTGATGGTCTTGGATCTCCTGCGCGAGCGACCAGAGGTTATTGCCCGCCAGGCGAACATCCC
The DNA here is from genome assembly GCA_964625745.1 of uncultured Anaerolineae bacterium. Lineage (GTDB taxonomy): Bacteria > Chloroflexota > Anaerolineae > VGOG01 > VGOG01 > CAZVCJ01. The sequence goes on from CAZVCJ010000106.1 coordinate 12,807, forward strand.
ACAAGTGCCCCGCGTCCGCGAGTTCATCGCCGATGAGAAATTCCCCAAGAGCAACGATGGCCTACGGGTCTACATGGCCGAGCATCCCGATCCTGAGCTGGAGCGGGCCTTGGCCTGGACGACCGGCATCAATGCCACGGTGGCCGATATGGTTCACGGCGTGCCTCCTTTCCCCTACGTGCGCGAAAGCCTGGACTTCCTGGCCGACAAAGCCGACATGATCGTGGTCTCAGCCACGCCGGTGGAGGCGCTGGCGCGGGAGTGGCAGGAGCACGACTTGGCTCGCTACGTTCGGGTCATCGCCGGGCAGGAGATGGGTACGAAGAGCGAGCACATCGCGCTGGCTACCAGGGGGCAGTACGCACCTGATCACATCCTGATGATCGGCGATGCGCCCGGCGACTTAAAGGCTGCGCGGGCCAACGACGCTCTCTTCTTCCCTGTCAATCCCGGCCACGAGGAGGAATCGTGGCAGTGGTTCTACGAAGAAGCGGTCCACAAGTTTTTGGCGGGCGAGTACGCAGGCGATTACGAGGCCAGGCTGATCGCCGAGTTCGAGCGATTCATGCCCGAAACACCACCGTGGAAACAATAGTTTCAGGTCGCAAGTTCCAGGTTTCAGGTTCGTCAAGTTCAACCTGAAACCTATGAACCTGGAACCTGAAACCGTTTGCAAATCAGCCTGGCTTGACAGTCTACGCACAGGTGTGCTACAATCACAGATGGGCTGACGTGTCATGAGGTCAAGGAGGTGACAGAAATGAAACGTGTACGATGGCAGGAGAGGATAGTCATTGCGCCAGATTTGCATCACGGTGCTCCGTGTATCAAGGGAACATGTATCCCCATAGCAATGATCGTGGGGAGCCTGGCCGATGGGATGATGCCGGAAGAGATTCAAGATGCTTACCCTCAGTTAACTATGGGGGATATTCAGGC
>CAZVCJ010000107.1:0-8876 GCA_964625745.1 uncultured Anaerolineae bacterium
TGGTGCCCCGGTACCCCTTGCTTTTGTCCGTCACGCCAAAGAGAAGAATGACATCAGCGAAACCGCCGCTGGTGATGAAGTTTTTAGTGCCGTTGACAACGTACTCGTCGCCATCTAATACCATAGTCGTTTTTTGGGCCGCCGCGTCGCTGCCAGCCTCGGGCTCGGTCAGGGCAAAGGCGCCAATGAACTTGCCCTGGGCCAGTGGCACCAGAAATCTCTGCTTCTGATCCTCTGTCCCGAACTTCTCGATCCCGTGGCAGACCAGGGAGTTCTGCACACCCATCACTATCGCCGTAGACGCGCAGGCTTTAGAGATTTCCTCAACGGCTATACAGTAGCTCACCGTGTCCATGCCACCACCGCCGTACTCCTCAGACACGGTCAAGCCCAGCAGCCCTAGCTCCCCCATCTTCTTGATGTTCTCGAAGGGCACCTCCGCCTTCTCGTCCATCTCCGCCGCGATGGGAGCTACCTCTTTCTCGGCGAACTGCCGGGTCATCTTGCGGATCATTTTGTGCTCTTCGGTCAGTTCCAGATCCATCGCAAACCTCCTCGTTTGTGAATTTACGACGGCATATTATACTACAGTCTGGGATAAATGGGAAAGTGGCGCCATTGGTAATCAAAAAAACCGCTCCTCGACTTTGAGAAGCGGGGGTGGATGAAGCTGCTATCCCCATCATTACTCGAACTCAAACCCCTTCTCAGTGAACAGCTTCAAGCAAACGTCTACCACCTCAGCATCATAGAGGATGCCCTTATTCCGTGAGATCTCCTCCAGGGCCTCATCTATGCCGCGAGCCGGCCGGTATGGTCGGAAGGAGGCCATAGCCTCAACAACATCGGCTACAGCCAGGATCTTTGCTTTCATGAGGATGTCCCTACTCGATAGCCCTTGAGGATACCCGGAACCATCCAGCCTCTCGTGATGTTGAAGCACGACTTCCGCCACCGGCCAGGGAAACTCTACGGTCTTCAGTATGTCGTAACCGATCCGGGGGTGCGCTTTGATCAGATTCCATTGGAAGTCACTTAGCGGATTGGGATTGCTGAGAACCTCGGCGGGGATACTGATCTTGCCGAGATCGTGAATCAGCCCGGCCATACGCAGCCCCTCGATCTGTTCATCAAGAAGGCCCATGTCTCTGGCGATGGCGCAGGCCAGTTGGGTGGTCCGCCGTTGGTGGCCGGCGGTGTAAGGATCCCTCATCTCGATCGTTGCCGCCAGGACATTGACCGTTCCCTCCAGGGCTCTCTGTAGTTTGGTGTAACTCTGTCGAAGTTCCTCTTCCGCCTGCTTGCGCTCGGTGATGTCGCGAGTTATGGCCATGAACCGGAAAGGCTTACCGCCAACATCTCTTATCACCGATACAGTCATCTCCACAGACACTTTCTTCCCGTCACCCCCAACCAGAACGTACTCCCGGTTCTTAGCCACACCTTTCCTTAGAACTATCTCCATCCCTTCTCTGGCGCACTCCAGGGATTCCTCTGCAATGAGGCTGAAAGCATTTCTCCCTATGAGCGCATTCAAATCGTCAACCCCATGAAGTGTCTTTCCGGCCTCATTGATGAACAGGATATTTCCTTCAAGGTCGGTCATTGTTATGACATCAGACGCGCCTGTTACCAGTGACCTGAAATGCTCCTCGCTCTCCCGCAGCGCCTCCTCCGCCCGCTTGCGCTTGGTGATGTCGAGTCCATACACATTGACGTAGCCAGCGTCCACTACAGGTGCAAATGTCAGGGAGAACATACGATTTCCAACCTCAACTTCAATCTCTTCGTTTGAGCCGGAACAGAGAACACCCAAAGTGAATTGGCACCAGTCGTGAGGCAAAGGTTGGCCCTCTTGGCATCCCCAGGAACTCAACAAAGGCAGGCTGGCCTCGTTGGCGTAGATGATAGCGCCATCTTTTGCGACCCGTAGCACGGGGTTGGGGTTTTCGCTGGGGAACTTTGCCAACCCCCTGATCTCCTCCTCCAACTCTATGCTGTGCAGGGCGAAGGAGATGTCTCCGGCAACCTCTTCGATTAACTTCTGCTCTTCCTCGTCTGGGACGAAATGAGCAGACATGGAGACAACCAGCAAGCCGTAGACCGTTCCTTCATGTTCCAATCGAATACTCATCTCTCCCCTGCCACTATACTTGGCCGATAGGGAGCAGTCGGCGCAAGTCAATGGCGGGTCTTTGACGACCACCACACTGGATTGCCCCAGCGCCTTCGGACCGCAACTGGGCAACTTGCCACCCTTCAACTGATGAACCATGTGCTGAAAGTCCTCGCCCAAACCGGTTTCGGCCGTCATCACAAGCCCACCGGCCTCATCAAACAGAGCAGTCCAGGCATTATAATAACTGCGCGTCTCCACCAGGTTATCACAAACACCTTGTAAGAGACGCTCTCGGTCTCTCTCCCTGACGATGAGTTGGTTGACGCTGCGGATAGCTCTCAGCACAGCATTGAGGTGTGCTATCCTCTCCTCTGACTGCTTGCGCTTGGCCATCTCTAGCTCCAGGGTCCGGTTGGCCTCCTCCAATTGCAGCATCTTATCTTCCAGCTTGTGGATCAGAACCTCGTTGTACTCCCTGTAGTAGACCGCTTCCTCCTCCACCTCCACTGGCTCGCGAGGCACGACCAGCCGGCCCGCTTCGTGGTTCTCAAGAACTTCCCGCAGCATCTCCACAAACACGTCTGGCTCCGCCGGCTTGACGATGAACCGCTCCGCCCCCAGGCTCAGGGCCAGTTCCTCGTCCTTGGGGTCGGTGTAGGTGGCGGTGTAGAAGACAAAGGGAATCCCTTTCAGCCGGTCATCCCCCTTCCACTGGCGGCACAGGGTGAAGCCGTCCATCACCGGCATCAGGATGTCGGTGACGATCATGTCCGGCGGGTGGCGCCGGGCCTTCTCCAGCGCCTCGGCTCCGTTGGCCGCCGAAACCACATCGTAGCCGTTGCCTTTCAGGAGCACCTGCAACATGTATAGATTCTGCTCGTTGTCGTCAACGATCAAGAGGCTGGTCATGATCCACCTCCTCCGCCGGCTGGTTAGGCCGGCAGATGCCGCTCTACGTCGTCCATGAACGTCTCGGGGTTGATGGGTTTCTCATAGTCCAGGGGACGGTAGGCGTCTTGATGGCCCAGCTCAGTCGGCTTCAGCTTCAACTGCTCCTGCAAGGCCGGCTGGTCTGCATACCATTCACCCAGCGTGTTCTTGCTGGTGCGGTCGGTGCAATAGTTGTTCAGGTGCAAACGCAGCAGTCGCCCCAAACGATGCCCCAATGGCCGTTTGTTGGTATGTCGGTCGAAGCTTTGCTCCAGTTTCAAAGATTGGATGACGGCGTCATAGGCCATCACATCGCCGTAGTCGGCATTCTCGCTGATTTCGTGGTATACTTGGAACTGCATCCAAGACATCCTCGCACCTCGTCGGGGTGATTGATGCTGTCTTGAATACCACATTTTCGTCAAATCGTCAAATCGGCACTTTGAACATGTGTTCTGTCAAACTTGGGATAATGCCACAAATCTTGTTAAAGTGCAAGTCGGAACTTTGCTCTACCTGTGATTTGTCCAAAGTCCAATAACCAAAAAAAGCCAACCGTAAACGCACGTGGGCTCTCTCGGCTGGCATAGGGGGTGGGCGTCAAGCACCCACGTATTGAATCTCAAGCCAATCTCAATTATAGCACTAAACGCAAACTGGGGCAAACTAGCTTCTCTTCGCAGGTGTATTTCAATTTCGGCAGATCACAAAGCTGCCAAAGGCCTTGTTCTTATGTACCTCCTGCCACGCCAATCAAGAGGATGCCCAAAAAGACCAGGACCGAGGAGAAGACCCTGAGCCGCCCATAGCCCTCCCGCAGCAAGGCGCTACCCAGAAACGCACCGAACACCACACTCATCTCTCGCACCGAGCCTACGTAGCTCACGTAGCTGAGTTGCAGGGCCTGCAGCACCAGGTAATAGATCAGGAGGTCGGCTACTCCCGCGACCAGGATGCCCACTTTGTTGGCGCGCCATTCAGCGGCGATGCTGGTCTTCTTGCCGCTGACCAATATATAAAGAGTGAAAACGAGAAAAGTCACCAGCAGGACGAGATAAACGTAGGTGAAGGTTGGCACGTACCTTGTCCCCACCTTATCAATGGTCGAATAGACAGAGATGCAGAGGCCGGTCAAAAGAGCCCAACGAGATACAGGATTTCCCAGTTGCCGCAAGGGTTTCCATAACTCCCCCCACGAGCGCGCATTGATGAGATAGAGCCCTCCTGCTATTAGTAGGATGCCCATTAGCCCCAGCGTCGTCAAGTGCTCCCTGAGGAACAGCGTGGCCCAGAGGGTGATAAAGAGAGGCGCCGAGCCTCTGGCCAGGGGATAGGCCACTGATAGGTCTCCCATTTGATATGTCTTGCCCATGGATGCGAAATAGGCGACTTCGGCCAGGCCGCTGACCAGCACGCAGGCCCAGCCCAGGGGAGGAAGAGACAGGGGTCTGGCCACGAAGAGAGGGAAATAAGCCGCCACAGTCACCAGCAGCAGACACCAGGCGAAAACCTGCTTGTCCAGGCTTCGTTTGTAGAAAAGGTGATAGGATGCGTGCAGGATACCGGCCAAGAAGAGCAGGCCAAGAGCCGAAATGGGCATAATACCCTCTAACCCCAAAAGACCTCCGAGGTTCCCGCACGAGAGGCCAGATTCTGGATTGCAGGACATCGCTGGTACACCAGCGTGGTCAAATCTGCGACCAAAACCTCGGAGGTCTGAGCTTAACCTCTACTTGTCAATCTGGCAAAAAAGGCTATAATATAGCTGTCAACGGGGCGTAGCGCAGACCGGTCAGCGCGCACGGTTCGGGTCCGTGAGGTCGGCGGTTCAAATCCGCCCGCCCCGACCAGGAGAAGTGACGAGTTAACGAGTAACGAGTCAATGAGGTCTTAGTGCCTCATTGACTCGTTACTTATTACTCATAACTCGTTACCCATCCCCCCTTCACCTCCTCCCACAGCTCATCCTGCTCTGCCAGACTCAACTCGCTCAAGTCGAGCCCCCGTCCCCGACAGAGTTCCTCCATTCCAGAAAAGCGTTGGATAAACTGCTGGCAGGCCCCGCGGAGCGCGCTCTCGGCATCAACGTTCAACCAGCGAGCCAGGTTGACCACCGAGAAGAGAAGGTCGCCCACTTCCTCCTCCCGCTCCTTGCCCCCCTGAGCCTCCCTCAGCTCCGCCACTTCCTCGGCTATCTTGGCTATCACCCCCTCGGCATCCGGCCAATCGAAGCCCACCCGCGCCACCCGCTTCTGTATGGCTTGAGCTCGGGCCAGGGCCGGCAGCGACCTCGACACCCCGCCCAGCAAAGAGTGCTTCCCTTTCTCCTCCCGCTTGATCTCCTCCCAATTGTGCATTACCCCAGCCACGTCAGCGACAACGACGTCGCCGAAGACGTGAGGGTGACGGTGCTTTATCTTGGCGTCAATCCCCTCGATGACCTGGGCCAGGCTGAACTCTCCCGCTTCGACAGCGATCTGAGCCTGCAGGACTATCTGTAGAAGCAGGTCTCCCAGCTCTTCCCGCAGGGCGTCTGCGTCGCCGGCGTCCAGAGCCGCCAGCGTCTCGTAGGTCTCCTCCAGCAGATGGGGTCGTAACGACTGATGCGTCTGCTCCCGATCCCAGGGGCAGCCCCCGGGGGCCCGCAAACGAGCGATAGTATCTTGAAAAGCCTCCAGCGAGCTGGGCCGAGGCAGAGGCGGCACGTACAGGGAGGTCAGGTGATCTACTTCGGGCTGGCGGTCCAGTTCATAGAGAGGTGCTGTCAAGACCTGCGCCCGGTCGATGCCCGCTCCGCGTACCAGCGTGACCGGATGCTCATCGGGATAGAGATTCATCAAGGTGAGCTTGACATCACTGGCCAGTGACTGGTCGTACAACTGAGCGATCAGAGCCGGCAGGTCGGGATTCAAGCCTGGGTGGTGAAGAGCAGCCAATTCAGTGGCGTCCACCAGTTGCAACCCTGCCAGGGCGTCCAGGCCCAGGCAGGTGAGAACCGACTCGATGAAGCTCAACCCCTCCACCACGCGTACGCCAATGTCCTGCTGGTCGGCTAGATCCAGGATACGCTGCACCGAGGCTTCGCCCACCAGAGGATGGCCGGGCACCGCATAGACCACGCCTCTGGGCCGTCGTCCTAACTCCATGATCTGGCGAGCTATCTCATCGTAAACCTCGGCGAAGGTGCTTTTCTCCTCGTAGAGATGATCAAAGAAGTGAAGAGATGCGCCCGGAGGCAAGGAGGTCACCGTGGGATGGCGGCAGGTGCGCAAATAGACTTCTCCCGCCTCTTGCAGGACCTGCTGAGCTTCCAGGGTCAATTGCTTTGGATCGCCCGGCCCCAGGCCGACGATGGTTATTCCCTGTTTCATTATCGCTTCACCTCTTGACTCTGGAGTGCGGATGCAAGCCCGCGCTCCGACTTCTAAACTCCCAAGCACTGATTATAGTGCAAAGTGGTGATTATGCAAGAGCTCATTCAAAAATAGCGATACGCTCTCTAGCAGCCTGTCGGAGAGGGCGTGCTCCCAGACTTCGGAAGTCTTGATCTGAGAACTCTTAGTGCATCAACTACCTGAAATCGACTGAAATCCCTGCAAGCTTGAGCTACTATGGAGACTTCCGAAGTCTTCTCCGACAAGCTCCTAGCCAGAAAGAGCGTTTTGGGGTATAATGGTGTGCGTGAGTGAATTCTTCCAGCGAGTCTACAGAATAGTCGCCCGCATACCCAGGGGCCAGGTTGTCACCTACGGCCAGATCGCCGCCGCCTTGGGCGACCCACGACAGGCCCGCACCGTGGGTTGGGCCCTGCGCAGCACTCCTGCATGGCTGGACATACCCTGGCATCGGGTCGTCAATAGCTCAGGAGGGATCAGCACCCGCCACATCATTGGCGAGCGGGATATCCAGCGAAAGCTTTTGGAGGACGAGGGGGTTGTCTTCAACGAGGATGGTCGCCTGGACCTGGAGAGATATCGTTGGAACGGCGCTTGAACGGGGTCATTCGGTTCTGAGAAGCGCCGGCTGAATAGGCTCGTAGTGCAGCGGAGAGCTGTATCGAAGCCAAATCGAATTCACCCCGATTAACACAAGACGCCGCAAAAGTCTCATGCCTGCTCCACGACGGCGTCGTGGTCCGGCAGGATGTCCTCGGCGTTGCGCACGACGGGGAAGAAGTAGCCACTCAGACCCGCCAGCGCTGCCAGCAAGCCGGTGAAGACGAACAGCAGCGCCATCCCTGCCCCGGTGCCGCTACCCACCAGCCCGCTGAAAATCGGCGTCAGGCTGCCCCCTTCCGCCATCGCAGGCTCCAGCACCCGGTCGGCCAGGGGGCCCGCCAGCAACTGGCTGATGGGCGACACCAGCCAGGCGATGAGGCGGCGTGTGGTAAAGACCCGGCCCTGTACGTCGGGCGCGACTTTGGCTTGCCATAAGGCCTGGTTAGACCCGTTGATGATGGGTCCGAAGAAGGCCATGAGGAAGATGCCGGCTACCCAGACAGGCAATGCCCGCCCCAGACCCAGCACTGTCTGTCCCAGCAAGCCCAGGCAGAACCAGCCCAGTAACACTCCGTGAACGCGGCGCTTGGGGCCGCCCCACGCGCTCATCGCCACGCCGCCCACCACACCCCCGATGGCCCCCGCCGACTGCACGCTGCCAAAGACCAACTCGTCGTTCCCGGTGCGGCCCAGAATCATCGGCGCGAAGACGGCGAAGGCCAGGCCGCTGAAAAAGTTCCCCACCAGGAAGACCATCTGCAGGCCGAGCAGGCTGGGCCGGGCAAAGATGTAGCGAAAGCCATAGGCCGCTTCCTTCAGGAAATTCCCCCTCCCCTCGCGGCCGGCCTCGGTGCTGGCCGGCTGGGGGATTTGGACGAAGAGCAACGTACCAATCGCGACCGCAGCGGAGACCAGGTCAATGGTCAACAGCCCGACGAGCCCCACAGGCGCTATCAGGACCCCGGCCAGGAGCGGCGCAAAGACCCTGGATGCGTTCCCGGCCAGCTCCAGCATCCCATTGGCCCGCGCATATTGCTCTCTGGGCAGCATCAGCGCGATGGCGGCGGAGTAGGCCGGCCACTGGAAGCCCTGGAAGATTCCAGTGATGGTGGCGGTGACGTAGAGGTGCCAGATTTGCAGGTTGCCCGTGGCGTACAGAATCAAGACGATCACAGTGGTCAGCGCAGCAGCAAGGTCGCTGAGCATCATCAGCAGCTTGCGGTTGCCTCGGTCCACCAGCACGCCGACGAAAGGCCCCAGCACGACCATAGGCGTCACAAAGAAAAAGCCAACCAGCGCCAGCGGGGTGGCCTTACCCGTGACCTCATAGGCCCATAGGGTCAACGCAAAGTTGCTCATCGCGGTGCCCAGCAGCGAGACAACCTGACCGATCCAGACAGTGGTGAAAGCCACCATTCCGGTGGGGCGTTTCTGCGGGGTCTCCATCGCTACATTCTCCTCAAGAGGATCAAATGCCCGAGATATGCTACCATCGCCTCAAATTTCATCGTGCCCCTTTGCCCACAACCCACCCGTTTCAGTCATCCAATCCGCTATCCTGTCAACTGCTCCCGCCACGTCGCTGTCCGATATGTCCAACTCCAACGTCGGCAAAATGGATTCCCCGACCAACCGGCGCAGAAGCTCCTGTTCCTTGCTATATGTTTGCAGTTGGTAGGATCGGGTGGATATGTGGAAACGGTCGTGGCCTCGATTTTCGGTTTCAACTTTTATGTCACCTTTTCGCCGAGTTGCGGGCCGCATCCAGCAGGGTCGAGTTGCGGGCCGCATCCAGCAGGGCCGCGCTGACGGTCTCAATGTCCCCTGCC
>CAZVCJ010000107.1:8976-11369 GCA_964625745.1 uncultured Anaerolineae bacterium
CGAGTTGCGGGCCGCATCCAGCAGGGCCGCGCTGACGGTCTCAATGTCCCCTGCCCCGTCAATCTCCACCAGCAGGCCCGCCTGGCGATAGTAGTCAATGAGAGGCGACGTCTGCTGGTGATAGACCTTGAGGCGTGCTCGCACTGTCTCGGGTTTGTCGTCGTCCCGCTGATACAGCGCCCCACCGCAGGCGTCGCACACCCCTTCCCTGGCCGGTGGATTGAACGTGGTGTGATAGGGTGTCTGACACTGGCGACAAATCCAGCGGCCCGACAGACGGCGCACCAGTTCCTCGTCGGGCACGGCGATGTAGAGCACGCCGTCCAACTTCCGCCCCATGTCGGCCAGCATGGTATCCAGGCTCTGGGCCTGGGGTTGGGTGCGGGGGAAGCCATCGAGGATGGCGCCCCGGTCGCAATCGGGCCGTTGCAGCCGATCCCGCACCATGGCGATGGTCACGTCGTCGGGCACCAGTTCGCCCTCGTCCATGTACGTCTTGGCCAGCAGGCCAAGTTCTGTCTCGTTCCGCAGGTTCTCGCGGAACAGGTCACCGCTAGCCACGTGGGGTAGCCTCAGCTCTTCTTGCAATCGCTCCGCCTGAGTGCCTTTGCCGGCGCCGGGCGGGCCAAGTAAGACGAGATACATGTGATCCTCCCAGAACGTGATGCGTGAAACGTGATGAAACACAGCCATTGGCCCTTTCAGTTTCCCCGCTGCCCTTTTCTCGCCCCCTATCTCTTTCTCTCTTTCTGTCAACGTGTTAGCACCGCCCCCGACCGAGGCGGCACCGTCGCACCAGTGATCCGGCCAGTGGTCACCCGCGCCTGCCCTCGCCCCCTCTCGGTCCCCTCCAACCCTTCGCCGGGGCTCAGGGCAGGCTTGGGGGGGGAAGTTCCAATCTCCCACAGATCGTGCAGGATTGTGCCATCAGCCAACAGGTCACGCACCGGCACGTCCAGGTCGTAATCAGATGAGTTGTTGTTCAACACCACTACCAGCGTCTCCTCATCACCTTGACGGGCAAAGGCATAGACCCCACGTTGGTCGTCGGCGTGGAGACGGAGGTAGCGCCCGCGCCGCAGGGCAGGGTGCTGGTGACGCAGGGCGATGGCCCGGCGGAAGAAGGCCAGCAGGTCGTGGTCCCAGCGAGCCTCGTCCCAGGGAAAGGCGCGGCGGGAGTCCGGGTCATGGTTGCCCTCCATGCCGATCTCATCTCCATAGTAAACGCAGGGCGCGCCGGGGAAGGTCATCTGGAACAGCGTGGCCAGCTTCAGTGCAGCCTTGTCCCCCTGTACCAGCGTCAGGAAGCGGGGCACGTCGTGGCTGCTGAGGAGATTGAGCTGCGCCAACGTCACCTCCCAGTCGTAGAGAGCCAGCGTATTATCTATGGCATCGGCGAACTGCACGGCGCTCAGCGGCCGCAGCTCGTAGCCTCCGGGACGCTGGTTGGTGTCCAGCCGTTCTCCGCCGAAGAAGCCCAGGCAGGCGCGGTTGAAGATGTAATTCATCACCGCGTCGAACTGATCCCCCTGCAGCCAGCGCTGGGCATCGAACCAGATCTCGCCCACGATGTATGCCTCTGGATTGGCCGTTTTGACCACGCGGCGGAACTCCCGCCAGAACTCATCGTCGTCTATCTCGTGGGGCACGTCCAGCCGCCAGCCGTCTGCGCCGAACTCGATCCAGTGGCGGGCCACGTCGAAGATGAAGCTGCGCACGGCCGGCGTGTCGGTGTTGAGCTTGGGAAGCGCCGGCAGGTCCCACCAGGCCTGGTAGCCCAATCCTTTGAGGCTGCCCTGACTGCGGGCGAGACGCTTTTCCTCAGAGTCCGGGTAGGCGTTCAGCGGCTCCCCGGCCCGCAGCCGCTCCTCATCGAAGTGGAACCAGTCCAGATAGGGCGAGGCCGGCCCGTTCTCCAGGGTGTGGTTGAACTGGTAGAATCCCCGACTGGCGTGGTTGAAGACGCCATCCAGCACTACTCTGATCCCACGAGCGTGGGCCGCGTCCAGTAGTTCGCGAAAGGCCTCGTTCCCGCCCAGGATGGGGTCCACCTGGTAGTAGTCGTGGGTGTGGTAGCGGTGGTTGGCCGCCGACTGGAAGATGGGGTTGAAGTAGATGGCGGTGATCCCCAGTTCCTGCAAATAGTCCAGTCGCTCGGCCACGCCCAGCAAGTCGCCCCCCTTGAAGCCATAGGCCGTCGGCGGACTGTCCCACGGCTCCAGGTTGGACGGTTTGGGAACCCGCTCGCTCATGGCGAAGCGGTCGGGGAAGATCTGGTAAAAGACTGCGTCCTTGACCCAGTCAGGGGTAGTGATGTTTGTCAATATCCAATCTCCACTATCTAATCCTCTACTACGCCAGGGTGCCACGGCACCGACCCGGATAGCCACACG
>CAZVCJ010000107.1:11469-13532 GCA_964625745.1 uncultured Anaerolineae bacterium
GTGCTCACCAACGAGGGCAGCGGTTCGAGCATGATCTGGCTGGTGTACTTGATCTGCCAGGTATGGATAGCGAGGAAAAGCCCGGCCAGCGGGTTGAGAAGGGCGAGCGCGAACACCTGCAACGTGCCGATGGCCGCCGCCGTGAGTCGGGCTACGCGGAAGTGGGGCTCGGGCAGCGAGGTAGCAGGCGCGGCAGAGGTGGAGCGTTGAGGTATCTCAGCCACCTGCGGCAGGGGCAGGATCGCCGCCCCGTAGACCAGTTTGGTCAGCGGTGGGTGTTCGTAGTTGTAGTCGTAACTGACTCATTGGGGCACAAACTGAATCATGAAACTACTGTACGGCGGTAGTTTGCTGACCGGACGGTAATCATCAAACCCACCAGCTCCATTCACCGTCGGCACGTTTACTTCTCCCTCTCCCATCAGCGACACGGGGTGGAGACCCTCGCTAAACGGGCCAGCCTGCAACGTCAGGCTGTACTCGTCCATCGGATCTCGACCCAGATTGACGAGCACCAGGATGATTTCCTCATCGCTAAAGCGCAAGAACGCGTACACCGACCGCTGATCCGTCTCCACCAGCAGCCAATCGCCGACACGCAGTGCTGCGTGGGTATTCCGCAAGTGAATCAGGGCGCGATAATGATTCAGCAGCGAGTCTGGATCGTTGCTTTGTCCCGCGACGTGGCGCTCCTGGTAATCCTCGTAGTATGGATGCCACGGCTCGCCGGTCGTGAAGCCGCCATCCGGCCCCCACTGCATCGGGCGGCGAATGTTCTCATCCGGCTTGGTACCCTGCATCCCGATCTCCTCGCCGTAGTAGACGAAGGGCACGCCGGGGAACGTCAGTTGCAGCGTGGCGGCCAGCTTGGCCTGCCCGTCGTTCAGCAAATGGGAGCGGGCGCGGTTCTGGTCGTGATTGGCCAGGAACGTGGCAAACTGGCCCGGCGGGTAGGTGTCTACCACCAACTGCTGCCTTCTCTCCACGTTTGCCTTGCGGCCACCCACCGCGCTTTCCAGAATCGCGTTCGCCAGGTCAAACTCGAAGGCTATGTCCACTTCGCCGCCGATGTATTCGGCCACGATGTCCGTGGTGCTCCAGACCTCACCCACCGTCACCGCATCGGGGTTGATGCCCTTGTAGAACGTGTAGAACTCTTGCAGCCAGGCATGGGTGGCCGGCGTGTTTTCGACGATGCGGCCATCCTCGATCAAGTACTTGACGGCGTCCAGCCGGAATCCGTCCACCCCCATGTCCTCCAGCCAGAAGCGGATCACGTCCTGCATCGCCTCAGTCACTGCAGGGTTCTCGTAGTTCAGATCGGGCATCTGCTCCCAGAAATACCCGTAGTAGAATCCGATGGCGCTTTCGTGCCACCCCTCACCTTCGGGCCGTTCATCAGACCAGATGTACCAATCGCGCCGCTCGGAGGCGGGATCGAGCGCCTCCTGGAACCAGGGATGCTGGCTGGATGTGTGGTTAAGCACCAGGTCTACGATGACACGGATGCCGCGCGCGTGGGCTTCCTCCATCAGCCGTAGAAAATCCTCGTTGGTGCCGTATTCGTCGTCCACCTGATAATAGTCAACCACGTCATAGCCGTGGTAGCTGGGCGATTGCATGATCGGCATCAGCCAGATACCGGTGATGCCCAGGTCGTCGGTGGTGTTGGGATCGCCGTCGTTGAGATAGTCGAGCTTCTCGATGAGGCCATTGGTGTCGCCAACGCCGTCGCCGTCGCTGTCGTAGAAACTGCGGACGAAGACCTCGTAGAAGACGGCATCGTTCCACCACGCATATTCTTCGACAGGTGGTGCAGCGGGGACGGTGGTCGGCTGTGATGTCTGTGTTGGCGTGGCCGTCTGGCAGGCCGCAAGCAGCAAACCAGTCAGGACGAACAGGGTAAGTATGCGTTCCATTCGCGTAGTTTTCATCATTCTTTGATAAACACCTGGACGAAGAAACCCGGTTTTCAGGAAAAAACCGGGTTTCTTGCCTTTCAAACTCCGGTAGTGGTTACATGTTGACTGATGGCACTCCGAATGGTATACTATTCTCCAAAA
>CAZVCJ010000108.1:0-13462 GCA_964625745.1 uncultured Anaerolineae bacterium
CCGAGCACCTCGGTGTCGGGATTCAGCAGAAGAACGTAGCGGGGCAGTTCGTGAGACTCGTCGGAGGGAAACCCCATCGCTCGCAGAGCCTGGTTATTGGCCGCGGCGAAGCCGACGTTGGTCCCGTTGGCCATAAGCCTGGCCTGGGGGAAGCGCTCCCGCACCATCGCCGCGCTGCCGTCCGTCGAGGCATTATCCACCAGCCAAACCTCGCCCCTGAGAGTCGAGTCCTCTAAGCTTTCGTACACCGAGGCCAGGCAATCCTCCAGCAACCCCCGCACGTTCCAATTGACGATCACGACGGCTAGGTCCAAACTTACCCCCCGTAAAAACGAGATGTGCTGCTGAGGTACAGCTCAATTATACTTATTGCGCGGCAAAAGGCAAGCCTCTGTCGGGGCGACAGGGGCTTCATTGTTGACCTCCAGACAAGCTCCCTTATCCAACGGAGGCAAGGCAGTTTCAGAAGCAGTACGCGCTCTTCAACCTTTCGTCTAGTATACCACAAAAACTTCCAAAATCAAACGAGAGGGTCGCGCCCTATCCAGGAGGTTACGCCCAAAAGAAACCCCGGGCCATCATGCACAGGCGCATGATGGCCCGGGTTGCCTGGCCGACTGGATCGCAGGTCTATGGAGCTTATAGACTAACGAATCCACGTCGGGCTAGATTCCGAGGGCAGGGAAAAGGAGAGGACTTGCCGAGGACATTTGAGACCCAGGGCCCGGATCAACCACTGGAGAAAGAATAGAATACACTCGGCATACCGGTCGATGGGAAAGAACTGGTAGTGTTGCATCATACCCTCCTCATCATTGTGGAGACTTAAGGTATCCTGTTCGCCCTTCAAGAGAGGACAGCGACTACAACGAAGCGACGCTGACGGTGAAGAGGACCATACCAAGAATCAGCAACGCCAGCGCGGCCACAGGATTATGAGCAAGGATTCGGACACGTTGCAGGAGACCAGAGAGAGAAATCATCCGGCGGCCTTCTTGAGCAACCTCAGTAGGGGGTTGGTTCTGCTGCCTCAAAAGAGCTATGCCGGCGCACAGAAGATAGAAAGCCCCAGCGCCCCCTATCGCGACGGAGGCCGCCCTGGTCGCCACCACGAGCGTCTCCAGCCCGCGCGATTTGAGTTGAAACCAACGCTCCCTATGTTCCGCTTCCTGGGCTTGTTGAGCTTCCAACGCTTTTATCTTGACTGCCTGCTCCTGTTCCAGCCACTTCAAGTTGATTTGGTTCTCGGCTTCCCAAGCTTCTCTTTGTGCTTTCATCATGCTAGCCTGTTCTCGCGCTTTCCAAGGGTTTGCCAGCTCTGATCCTGCGAAGACCATGCCGAAAGCAAATGCGAGCGCCAGCACGATGAGCACAAACACGACTGCTGTTTTCATCACTGCTCCCTCCTCCCGACACTTGGCCGGCTAACTATAACTGAGGTCCTCCACTAAGGTAGACTCGTTGTGTCTTTCACGCTGCATGGCTTCGGGATCTGCGAGCCTTTTGCTCGGCGCGCCGCTGGCAACTGACACAGCGGGTGACACCGACTAGAAGCTCCAGCCGTGCAGCTTCAATGGGTTGACCGCAATCCTCGCACACACTGGCGAGTCCCTGAGCAAACCGTTTCTCAGCATGTACCAACTGCTGAAGTTCTTGCCGCAGATGATGACAGAGCGCCATGCCTGTGGATCGCTGCATCAAATCGTTGGCCTTGTCGGCCTCATCGCCTCTCGAATCGGATCCCTGGCGCAACTGAATACTGAACTTCTCGGCTTGCGCCTGCACACGCTCAAGCTCCTCATAGATCTGACTGCACCCTCGCAGACCTACTGTTGCCATTGGCTATGCCCCCCTGTTGTTTTGTTCGTAGATGGCCTTCCTTAGTCGCTGTGACTGCAAGCTCTCCGTACGAAAAGGTTCATGTCGTTTCCTACAAGCCACTCGTATTATAAACCAAAAAGGCCAGCCGCGTTGCTCACGGCTGGCCTGCAATTGTATGCGAACAGATGATAACTAGCTTGTACCTGTCACAGTTCTATGACGGAAAGATGTTGATGTGGCACCGAAAGATGACAGAAAGATGCGAGCAGAACACATCATCACAGGTGGTCTTCATCACTGCTGGCAGAGCATGTAGCCCTTCCCGCGAATGGTACGGATGTAGCGCGGATGATCGGGGTCGGGCTCTATCTTCTCCCGCAGACGACCTACGAGGGAGTTGATCCGACTTGCTTGCTGTTCGTCATCTATATACATATCCTTAAGTCCCTCTTCCACAATGGGGCGGCGCTCGCAGAGACGTCCAGCATGATTATAGAGGTAAAGCAACAAGTCGAATTCCGAAGGACTCAGAGCAACCTGTTCCCCTTCAACACGGACCTGGTGGCTGGCCTTGTCAATCTCTATCGCCTTCGCCGTTGGAGGAGAACCCCCAGTAGAAGGCTTCTCGCCTATCTGTGTTATCTTACCCCAGATCATGGCTGCAGCGAGGAGAGCATGAGCCAGCCGAGCCAGTTCCTGTCGGGTGTGCTTGATATCAGGAGCGTAGCCTGCTACACTGCTCATGGCACGTAAAAGAAGCCCCTCGCAGTATGGTATAGGATCTCCTCCTCCGGAATGGAAAGCCAGGCGTCGAATCTCCTGGACAACACTGAGGGCTTTTCGAAACTGAGGCTCTATATCCTGGATATACAAACGTTCGTTCAAGCGAGTTGGAGCCACCAGGCGCTTTTCAAACTCGTGCAGGGCCTGCAGGTCAGCAGACTCCACAAGGTCGAAACGGACAATTGCCTCCAGGGAGACGAAATCCCACAATAGAGGGGCAGGGCCGGCCTGGGCGAAGTCAGTGAGCCATGTCCGGCCCTGCTGACCCACCAGGATGTTGTCACAACTCAGCGTGCCAGGAGTGATGCGGCATACCACTGGCGGGCCATCGGCCACCGCTTCTTCGTAGATATGGGGAATCGGGTTGGGATAGGAGACAGTGTCACTGTTGGGAAATCGAAGGGTCAATTCGTCCGCTGAAAGCTCTATCGTCGTCGGACCCAGGGAGAGGGCCTCCTTGACCAGTACCTGAGTTCGCTGTTGGAATTCCTCTTGTGTGATCTCCTCCAGACTGGAGTTCAGATGTTCAAGGTACAACTGGCTCAGACTTTTGGTCTCGTCCAGGATGCGACTTCCCCGATGCCAGGCAGCCAGGGTGGTCTGAAAAAGGTGCCCTAGAGCCTCTCTGACCCGTGCTGCCTTATTCACCCGATAGAAAGCCTCGAACGTCTGCACCTGCTCCAAATCGGCTTCGGGCAGGACGTAGGCTACGGCGGCGAAGCGCATTGTCTCGGCGAAGCCGGCCAGAGCAGTGCCAGTGCCTCCCTTGGGCGCGAATTCCCTGTGGCGGGCGATCTCCTGCTCGATCTGGGGCCTCAGCCCACAGGTGACGACGAGTTGCTCTAAGATCTCTTTCGGAGAATAGGCGAAGACCGTCATGCAGGTCCGCCCTTCTCGGCGCCAGAGGAGCTGGCCAACAGTGATCTGGCTCTTTTCGTAGAACAGCTTGCGAAACAGGTCTTCTAGCTCGCCGGCCCGATCAGGCAGGCGGACACTATCAAGATCGGGCTCAATGATGGTGACGAAGTGGGGAAAGGAGAGGCGCTCCCGCTCATCCCAGCGGATGACCAGGTCCCAGTTGATGCGGACGTGCTGAGTGAAGGCCCGCTCCACAGCCTCGATCAGCACCTCTGCTCCCTTTCTCTCCTTTTCCCCTTTCTTGGATATGTAATCCACAGCCGCTGGCAACCTATCTACTCTGCGCTTCAAGGTAAGCTTGGCAGTTTCAGCATCTGGAAAGCCGGTCAGCATGATTTTCGGAAGTGAATCATAGGTAGCTTCTAGAGCCAGTTCCATGCCACTAATGTCTCCGGGAGTGTCATCTGTAAGCCGAATATCAAGGATTGCTAGTTGCACTCGCTTGTGATCAAGAATGTTTCGGGCTTCCTCGGGGGAAAATGCCTTCAACACAGTGTACCCTTCAGCCTCGAGAAACTCCGATCGGGCTTCCACGAAGTCACGGTCATTGTCAGCAAATAGTATAACTCTCATACATCACACTCCAGCAACCTTCTGAAACGTTACGTGATTTCGGAACTTGTGGACTTGCTTCCCTGCGTTGCGAGCCACTGTCTAGCCGCAAAGCCAATTATCTCTTTCTTTGTGTTATCTTGATCTTCTGATGAAAGTAGTTCATCGCTGGCGGCAAAAAGGCTCTCAAACAGCCTCATCTGAAGCAACTCGCCGTGATACTCATCCACGCGTTTATGGGCAACGTCCACGCGGCGGAAAAACAGGTAATTGACAACCTCAGTTACGATCCCGCCAGCGGTGCTGGCAATGCCAACGGGTCGGTCATCCACACTCTGGAATGTCAGGACTATCCCACCAAAGATCAGTCCAATTCCTAACAATGATACCACCAGGGAGGCCCAGTAGTGTACTCGAGCTTCTTTCCTTGCATCTGCATAGTCTTCATTCAGTTGTCTGGAGATGCTATCCACCGTTTGCTTGAAAGCGCGCTGCCCAAGTTGCAGTGCCTCGCGAATGGCCTTGATAAGAACCTCTGGTCCCTCTTGCTCCTGTTGCTGCTTTGTCAAAAACTTGACAGCCGGCGGCAACCCTTCAAGTTCCGGTGCCAAAGCTTGTATTGCTGCCTCAATCGTTGGGTAGCCAGTCAGCATGATCTTTGGGACGTGACGAGCAACCTCCTTAGCGAGGGTCAGACCACTCACGTCTTTTTCATCATGATCTCTGAGTAAACGAATATCCAGGATCGCAACATCTATTCGTTCCTGCTCCAGTATTCTCCGCGCGTCGGATGGATTGATAGCAACGATAATATCATATCCCTCGTGTTCCAAGAACTCTTTTCGGGCGTTAACAAAGCTTATGTCATTGTCAGCAAACAGGATAGTCGCTTCTGCCATGTGGTATTCCTCCATCTGTATCTGCAGTTCCAACTGCTGAATGCTGTTCAAGAACCTTCTGGAAACTTGCCAACATCTCCCCTTCGCTCAGTGACTTGGACAGATAATCCATGGCGCCGGCTCGGATAATATCCCTGGCAACTTTCCAGTGCTTGGAAGTAGTAACAACGACAATCCTGGTACCAGGGTCTAGTTCGCGAATCTGAGAAACTAACTTTGGTGCGCTCGTAACTGCTCCGGCATCCACAATCACAATGTCGTAGGTTTGTTCTTGGAGCAAACTGGCTAACTCACTCTCTGAAGCAACTAGCAAAGAGCCCAAGGCAACCAAGGCTTCTCGAAGCACCTGATTTCCGTAATCATCCGGAGAATCACTGACGAGTAGAAAATGAGAAGGTGTGGGCATTTGAACCAATTAGGCAGCTCCTAACTTTCAACAGGTAACCAGATAATCATTGTGGTTCCTGAAGGCCCTGTTGAATCCAACCGGATGTCCCCCCTGTATGTTTGTACAATTGTATGGGCCATTAGCAACCCCACACCCAATCCCTTTGACCCTTTGGGTTTAGAGATGGGGGCTTGGAACAGCCGTTGTAGCACCCTGTTGGGGATCCCTTTTCCGGTATCCTTAATAGCCACTTCTACGCCGCTGTTCATCAGTTGCGTGACGACGGTGAGCTGCCGAGTGGCAGAATCAACCATCGCTTCTACAGCATTGTCAATCAAGATATCAAAAGCCCGACGTAGCCAATCAGGACTGGCTCTCACAGTGGCGGTCTCGTCCGCTCTGAGGTCAAGTGCGATCTGCACACCCTTATACGGCTCTCGTCCCCATAACTGTTTGACCCGCTCCTCCAGCAATTCATTAATTACCACCGACCTCACGCCTTCCTCCGCCTGTAGGGGAGCCGTGATAGGAGCACCCTGAATCTTGGCGACCATGTCTTCGATGCGGCTTAATCGCTCACGAACCTTCTCTGCCGTAGCTCTTGCAGCGATATCCCGCCGCGCCAGTTCCACCAAGTCTTGAATAGTTGTGGCATAGTTCCTAATCGCGTGTCGCCAAGAGGAGCTCGCCATCCCCATCCAAGCCAGGGCCGTTCTCGCCCCCACAAGCCCCTTGGTCCGCTTCAGTTCCTCATGCTGCTGTGCATTCTGGATGGCAATGGCAGCTTGGGCAGCCAGGGATTCCAGAACTTGTTGGTCTTCTTCGCCGAAAGCATTGTAGTCAGGATGCTCTACGTTGATAACGCCGATAAACCGCTCTCCCATCTGGATAGGCACACCCAGTTGTGAGCGGACGCGGGGGTCAGTCTCAATGTAATCGGGATCCTCAAGCACGTTTTCCACCAACCGGGACTGACGCGTCACGACGATTCTCCCCGTTATCCCTATGGGCACATCCCTTTCCAGGTCTATCTCATGAACCCCATCCTGGAGTTTGGTCAGCGCCTCAGAGGGATAAGCGGCGACAAACCTGATACGGTTTCCGTCCACCAGGGCCAGATGGCTAAAGTGTGTCTTTCCCTCACGAAGTTCGGCCAGTCGCCATGCTTGTTCAACGATATGCCTAAGGATCTCATCCAAAGACAGAGTGCCAGTTATTGCTCGACCGGCTTCGTATAGGGCTTGTAAGGCAGCAGCCCGCTTTTGCAGTTCGTCATATAGTTGAGCGTTGCGAATGGCTACAGATGCCTGGTTGGCGAAGAGTTCGATGTTTGTGAGTTCATCCGTTGTGAAGCGATGTGACGAGCGGTAGTTGACGAACATCACCCCGACTTTGCGCTCCCCAACCTTGAGGGGAATCCCTACAGACGACTTTATCCCCTCCCGCTTGACAAAAGCACCACCCATTAGCGAATCAGATAGGGCGTCTTTAGCCACGTGCGCTTCGTCGAGTGCCAGGATTTGTCGGATCACTGATTCTCTCGCCACCAAGCCAAACTTAAGTACTTCCCCCGTATCTCGCACACCAACCATCGCCGGAGGAAATCCAAACTCATCCCTGATCTGATCATAGGTGTAGAGAGTAACAGCGTCACAGTGAAGGGCATCTTGGGTCCCTTTTGCAATCGAATTCAGAGTACTCCGCAGATCCTCCAGAACGCTCACCTCGGCCACGACTTTTGCAGTATCACGTGCCTTACTCACCTGCTCTAGCAGTTTGGCTTTTTCTTGCATCTCCCTTTGGATCTGTTCCTGTAGTTTCCTTCTTGCGATCAGAGCAGCTACCTGATCAGCCATAGATTCGCATAACGCTATCCGCTCTTGCACGAACAAACCGCGCTCCCAACTACGCCTCTCTCCTAGGGTGATTACACCGAACACGTTTCCCCCAACGGCTAAGGGGATCACAACAGCCCACTTCAACCCCCCTTGTACGTTCGTTCTCTGCTCTAGGCTTGAGAGCAAGTCAGGGGTCTCCTCCCATCGAAAGAGCTGGGATTGCCCTGTTTCGATTGCCTTAGCCTCCTCTGGCGCCTCTGTCAATAGGTATTGCTGCCCAATCCCCGGGGTCCACGGTAGGTCGTCAAGGATCGGGTACGCAGCCCTGATTTTGAGCATCCTCCCCGTATCATCCAGGAGAGAGATGCGACAGAACGTAATAGCGAGGGATTTGACCAACCTCTCAGCCAGGGTTTGCAGGCTCTGATCCAAGTCTTGTGCCGATGAGACCATTCTACTTGTGTCCAGCAGGATTTGCCGTTCCTGGAACAAACGAGCAATCTCAATAGCCACTGCCACATGCGCAGCAAACACCCTACAGAGTTTTACTTCCTCCTCCGTGAACTGCCGGGTATGGCCTACGGCATCGAGGCTGAAGGATCCCAGTACTTTATCATTCTTGCCTATCACTGGTACTATAACTATAGACTGGATATCAAACTTCAACAGGGTGTCTTGCACTGGCCCCAGGGACTCGTCACTGGCCACATCGGAGATGACTAGCGGCTCCTCGGTTTCGATTAGCCGCTCCTCAGCCGGCACGCCACGTAACGGGATGGTCTTGCCCAAGGTGCCCAACGCAGGATATTCCGCTCTTACCTGTCCCTGTGCATAGTCGGTGTCAAAAAGCACCAGGCCACTGTGATCGGTATTGAAGAACTCCACGGCGGCCTGGCAAACGGCTTTCAGCGTGTCGTCCAACTGCAACGAGGAACTCATGGTCAAAGCTAGGTTCTGCAAGGTCTCCAAGTTGGCAGCTCGGCGTTGGGTCTCGGTCACCAGACGGGCGTTCTCCAAGGCCACGCTTAACTGGCTGCCCAAAGCTCGGCAGGCGTCCAACACAATGGGAGAGAAGGCATGGCGATCGTAGCTCTGCATGGACATCGCGCCGATGACCTCATCGCCTATCTTGAGGGGCAAGTAGAAACAGGACTGGCATGGCTTGCCAATTTGGATTGCCTTAATGTCTAGAGAACAGCACTGTCGTTTCTTGTCCTCGTGTGTAGGCCAATGCAATTCCTGCCCGATTTTGATCACATAGCCAGTGATGCCCCATTGCCTAGGATTGTCACCCAATAGGCGGTCGTCGATCTCGATTTGCTGGCCTTCGTCGTGGAGCAAGGGGAGGCGCAGTATGTCCGTCTGCTTATCGTATAAGGACACGAAGAACGTGGAAACCTTGAGTTGCTCCCGCACGAAGTCCCAGGCCAATGCTAACTGGTCTTCCAGGCGGGTTGTCCTTGTTAGTCCCTGTCCGGCCTGTACCAGGGCTTCCATATAGCCGGCATGAGCATGAATCTGCTGGAATGCCTGGGCGTTGGCTATAGCCAAACTCGCCTGTCCAGCCAGGGTCTGAAGCACCGCCACTGTCCCCCATTCGTCGAATCGCCCCGGCCGGTGGCTGTAGACGTAGAGCACCCCTGAGTTACCGCCCTCGCCTGGGATGGGCACACCTAAGAACGAGCGAATATCGGCATCAATCACCTTCTGGTCTACCCGAGTATCCTGTGTGGTGTCCGGCACCTGTACCACCTGGCCGGTCTGGATGATCTCCTTGGACAGATCTTGGTTTTTGAAATGCCTCTGCCATTGCTGTTCAGCCGGATAGGTCTTCGCGTGCACCCGAAGTCGTCCTGTCCCTCGATCCAAAAGCACGATAGCCGCCTCGTCGGCCAGTGCCAGGGAGCAAGCGGCTGCGGTAATGCCTTCCAGCACTCGATCCAGGTCTTGTTCCAATAGGATGGCTCGGCCGATGTTCCGCAGACGCACCTGCTGCGCTGCAGTGCGGATGAGCATGGCCAGTTCGTCGTTGTCAAAGGGCTTCTCCAGATAACGGAAGGCTCCGGCCTGGAGCGCCCGTTGTCGAGACTCGGTGCCCCAGCCGGTGAAGACGATGCACTCGATGTCCGGATAGCGAGCCTTGATCTCTTCCATCACCTGGATGCCATCGCGCTTATCCAGAAGAACCTCGTCAATCAGGGCCACATCGTAGTGCCCCTGGACCTCTTCTACCTTCTGCAGCGCCTCCCCGCCGCTGGCGATAGCGTCTACATGGTAGCCGAAGTTCTTCTCCAGGAACCTCTTCAGAGGCACCCGCAGGCTCTCTTCATCGTCCAGCAACAAAACTCGCACCCGCTCTTCGCTCATCGTCCCTCACTCCTCACTCCACCGCCGGCAACTCCACCAAAAACGTGGTGCCCAGCGGAACCAGGCTCTCCTCCACGCTGATCCGCCCCCCTATGGATTCCACCAGGCTCTTTGCAATGTAGAGCCCCAGGCCCGATCCACCTGGCCTGGTGGTGAAGCCCAAGGCAAATATCTTATCCCAGAGTTGACGATGAATCCCAGGCCCGCTGTCAGAGAAGCGAACCTTCACCAAACGGGTACCATCCCTGGCCTCGTGGACGGTGGCTATCTCCAGTGCGCGTCGGCCGTCCGGTTGGCGTTCCATTTGTTGCACGGCATTGAGCATCAGGTTCAAGAAGACTTGTTGCAGGCCGATGTTGCTACCTATCACAGGTGGCAGGCCCTGGTCCAAGAACAGTCGGATGTCCACCTTCGCCCGTCGAGCCAGAGGCCGCACCAATGCCTCGGCTTGGCGCACCGCCTGGTTCACGTCCACAGCCTTCTCTTCCTTTGTCTCCATCAGCCGCCGGAAATCCATCACCGTCCGCTTCAGGTCCAGTGTTATCTCCACCGCCTTGTCCAGCGCCCGTTGTACCTCGAGGAAATCAAAGATGTCACCTACAGGAGGGTACTCCCGCCCCAGGCGTTCGAAGTCAGAGCGGATGTTGTGAGACTGGAGTTCCAGGCCGGAAAGTTTGTTGTACACCTCATGGCCGAAGCCGGCAGCCAGTTGCCCACTGAGGAAAACACGACTCATGGCTTGTATCCGTTCATCCAAGGCCTGGTTCTCCAGAGCCACAGCGAACAAAATCGCCATCGCCCCGGCATCTCGCAAGCGATCGCGGGAGAAGACCCCAGATCTTCGATGGAAAAGGAATAGGGCATATTCGACCTGCCCACTCGCCTCAATGGGTATCCCGATGCAAGACTCAAAAGGCAACAGATCCAGCAGTTTGCGGAACCGCGGCGTGTGTCCATGCGAAACCCGGCTCTCCCAGACCACTTCTCTTTCTTGGATGACGTCTTTCACGGGGCTGTCTACTAAGTAATAGGTTTTTTCTGAAATCAGTTGAGTTCTCCCTGCTTGAGCAACGATAGATACCGTTTGAGAGATCGGGTCCAGGTGAAAAACAATGCCTTTTTGCGCCCGTGTCGCCTTGACGAGTTGCTCCAGTCCATGCTGAAATCGCTTGGCCAGAGGCTGACTGGAGCGCATGACTATAGC
This sequence comes from uncultured Anaerolineae bacterium, assembly GCA_964625745.1. Lineage (GTDB taxonomy): Bacteria > Chloroflexota > Anaerolineae > VGOG01 > VGOG01 > CAZVCJ01. Next base: position 10,771 of record CAZVCJ010000108.1, read on the forward strand.
CAATTCTTGAGACTGCCGGACTTCAGAAGCACTGCTTGATGCCACAGGCTCCGCCTGTAATGTTGGCTTTTCGCCCCTCGCTAATTGGAGCAACAATTGCCTAACGTCATCCAAATTCAGAGGCTTGGGGAAAACCTCGACGACCTCTAGAGCCTGGATCTGTGCCAGATACTCCTCGAGCCATTCCGGGCTGCTCATCACGACTACAGAGGTCGAGTGTCCATCACTCCGGAGTCGTCGAATGAGGCTCAGCCCATCTATCTCCGGCAAGTCCAGGTCTACGAGAGCCAGCCCGTATTCTTGCTCCCGACAGCGTTCTATCGCCTCGGCCGCCGTCTTTACCCCGTCAGCCGGGCATCCTTGACGGGTCAGCCAGTTCACCAGTGGCTCTTTGACTGCATCGTGATCGTCCACCACCAGAACTGGGCCAGCTTGTTCTATCCCGCCCAGGTATTCCTCCAAGTCAGGTGTCTGCTCCTCCAAGCGATCCTCGACTGTGATCTGCGCTCTGGACTTCTGGTGCAGTTGCTCCATAACAACTTCCACCCGGCTCAACTGCTTGAATCTACGGCGAATGCTCAACCTAACCCTCTGACGGGTAGGATCCAGCCACGTGATTACAGCTTCCGTGTCATCACCCACCCAGACGACTTCCTCTGGGTTCACCACAGCCCACGGAGCCAATTCTTCTGTCGGAATGTATCCATCCACACCAGGAAGGATTTGGGCGAAGACGCCACTAGGAACCAAGTCCTTGATCCTGGCCTTGACTATGTCTCCTGGCCGAAACTTGCCAGCGAACTCCTGCCAGGGATCGGGCAAGGAAGCCCTGTGACTGAGCTCTATACTCCGACCTGGCTCCGCAAGCTCGAGAATAACGGCCTCGATCTGCTCCCCTGGAGATACCATCTCCTGTGGGGCAAAATCACCCTCCAGCGAAAGCTCACGACGGCGGATATAGCCCTCTCTTCCATCTTCCAGACTGACAAACACACCGAAGGGCAAGACTCGCTCGACGGTTACAGTGACCTGCTCACCTTTAGCCAGTTCTCGCTCTGTTCTATGATCCATGCTTCACCTGCCAAAGTGGTTCAAGGGACACGTTTCTGTGCGCCAAGTATAATTATACATCCTCTAGCGTCTATTCAACCTCACAGTTTCATAACAGTTGCGTTCGACATCTATTCACCTGTCAGCTTGCCCGAGTCCATCACGTCTCATAAACGTCATCTTTGGCAGGGTTGCCAATAATGCATGGGACTGCCCCAAACCCAGGACAGCCCCATCCTCTTGACTCAACACCTGTTACCCCAGACTCCCCCTTGCACCACAGCAGCCCTAGAACCCAATAGATATCTCCTGAGGATCCACGTGGTCGTTGAAGGCGTCAATCCTCACGTCCTCGTGGATGAGGCCGGCGAAGAAGTAGATAGGGTTGCGGGGGGGCTCTTGCAGGATTTGGATGTGGCCGGTCACGGTGGCCCGCTGGCCGGGCATCAGATAGCGGTATTCCTGGCCCCTGATCACTCTGATCTCCAGGTCGTCGTCGTCTCCGATGGCGAAGCGATAGGGGTAGGGGCGGCCGCTGGAGTTGGTCTCGAAGTCAATGCCCAGCCGCCAGGCCCCAGGCTCCTCGTACCAGCCCAGGCTGTTGAAGTTCTGGTCGCTCTCGTAGGTGGTTCCCGGCAGGGGACCTGTGGTACGGATGGGCACCGTGCCGAAGTTCTCCACTGTGGCAGTGAAGGTCAGGGTGCCTCCCAGGGGCACGATCATGGGATCGAAGTCCACGTCGGCGTTGACTATGTCGGCCCGGGGGACGCCACCGTCCACGAAGGTCAAGGTGCTGGTTATCACTGTCTTGTTGCCGACCAGATCCTCGGCCTCGGCCACCACGGTGTAGATGCCATCGGGCGGTGGAGTGGCCCCCAAATCCACCCCGCCCTCGTAGTCGTATATGTGCATGCCAGGCTGGTCGGGCTCTATCTCTCTCTCCTTCTCGGCCAGGGGATAGCGGTCGCCCTCCTCATCCTCCAGGTAGACGCGGTACTTGGCCTCCTTCGACAGGTAAAAGGTGATGGCCACCCGGTCGTCTATGCCGTCCTGGTTGGGGGTGAAGACCTGGGGATAGACGCTGAAGTTCCGCATCTCAGGAACGGCCGTGTCAGCATCAACGATGGTCAGGCTGCCCTCTGCTTTCTCGGTGTGGCCGCTGTCGTCGGTGGCTTCGATGACCCAGGTGTACTGCCCATCGGGCATCATGCGCCTCTTGACCGGACCGCCGTCGAGCACATCCACCACGCCGCCAAAGAGGGTCCAGTAGGACTGGTCTTGGGCCGAACGTCGCTCTCCATCTCGATGGTAATGTCGCTCCCCGGCTTCGTCTATGAGGTAGATGGACAGGCTGGCGTTGCGGGAGAGTTTGTAGAGGATGTTGGCGGCGTCATCGTGCCCGTCGGCGTTCGGTGAGATCACGTCAGGATAGAACTCCACGTCGTAGAGCAGGGGGCGGGCTGAGCAGCCGGTCATGCCTGGCCCCACGAGGGTCAACACGATCACTAGAGCTAAGAAGTATTTCAAATTCGCAGTACCTCCTCGGCGGTTTGTTTATAGACCATCAAACCAGAATGTGTCATTGCGAGCGGTTTTCGCGAAGCAATCTCCACCTCGCGAATTGGGGATCGCTTCGGCGGAA
>CAZVCJ010000109.1:0-13373 GCA_964625745.1 uncultured Anaerolineae bacterium
TATCACGAGTCCCAGGTCATTGAACCTGGCGTCCGGAAAAACTCACAGATAGAGTTGTACAGCAATTTCCAGCCCTGGTTGTCCGTGCTCCCATCCAATCCACCACCGAGAATGCTGAAGTGCTCCACCTCCACCGTCAGCACGGGGCCCTCTTGCTGGTCTACCAGCGGCAGGTGCACCCAGCGGCCGGTGGCCTCGTCCAGGTAGCCCACGAACAGCATCTTGTATTGCCCCATCGCCTCCACGTCCACCAGCCCCGTGAGGTCCACCGTCAGACGCAAGGGCGCCTGGAACTGGGTGATGGGTAAATCGCTTGCTTCGGCGTTCGCCGGCCGGGCCGTCAGCTCGCACTGCAACGCCAGGCCGGTCTGACCTGGCGGCAGCCGACGGACGTCCAGCGAGTGGTAAGTCGCCTCGACAGGCTGGGTCACGGCGCCAGCGGGGAACTCCACTCGCACCCGACCGCTGGGTGAGACCAGCACTCCACCCTCCTGGGGGGTGATGACGGCCCGACTCACTACCGCCACCGTCGCCTTAGCCTGGACAGGATCAGCCAGACCCCCGCCCGTCACCTCGGCCAGGTTGACGACCAGGTCGTCCAGGACGTCGCCTCGCACCCGGGCCTGGAAGGCGAGGGACAGGGATGCCCCTGCCGCCAGTTCCCGGATGTCCCAGGTGAGCGCCTTGGTACCGGGGTCGTAAACTCCATCGTCGGCGCTGCCAGGCAGGTAGGCCAAACCGTCGGGCAGGGGATCGCTGACCACCAACCCCTCCATCACCACTTTCGTCGTGTTGGTCAGGGCGATGGTGTAGGTGATCAGGTCGTCGGGGCTCACCACCGCTGGCTCCGCTGTCTTGGTCACCAGCAGCCCGTCGGACGCCCCGTCCACCGAGGGATCGGGCTCATCCATCACTCCCGTCGTGTTGGTCTGGACGACGGTGTAGGCGATGAGGTCGTCTGGGCTCACTCCCCCCGGCTCCGCCATCCTGGTCGCCAGGAGCTGGCCAGATAGCCCATCCGCCGAGGGGCCAGGCTCATCTGGCGGGGCCAGCACTTCCTCCAGGGGTATGGTTGCCCCTTCCTGGGCATGAGCTACCGGCGGCTCGAACGTCGGCGAGCTCACGTTCTGGGCAGAAGGCAAGAGTCCCAGGAGCAGTACCACAATGACCAGCACGTTACATGACCGATATAAGGCGGCCGTAAACCGTGTCGTAAATGTTCCGCAGGTGATAGCGCACCGTCCCTCGCTGACAGCCAACTCCTGAGCGATGCGCGCATTGCTCCACCCCTTGGCCAGCAGCCGCAAGACGTCCAGCTCCCGTTCGGTGAAGGGAATCTCTTCCTATCACCTACTGCCTTCCTCACCACCTTCTCCTGCACCCTCTTGCTAAGCCAAAGTTCCTCACGAGAAGCTGCACGAATAGCTTCCACAATCGTATCCAATGCCTCTTCCTTGAGGACGTATCCCGTCGCCCCTGCAGAAAGGAGCCCGAAGACGAAGGCGTTCTCATCGTAGGCGCTGAGGGCCAGGGTGCGCAAATTGATGCCTCCCCAACAACCTCGATTCCGTCCGCGCCATCCAGCTCTGCCTTTATGCCAGCCCTCACCACGGGGTGGTCGTTGGCTAACAGGACCCTGATTGAATCCATCACTCACCTCCGCCGGAGGATGTGGCCCATCACCCAAAGCGCCCCTCCAATAGCCGAGCCTCACACGATTCGCTCCACCTGATAGCTGGCCCTCCTCCGCACGATGAAGCCGTCGAGGGCCGCACCCTCGTCCAGGGCCGTGATGTGCACCCGGTGCTCACCGTGATCACCTGCAATTCGCCCCCGGTACTGATGACTGGTGAGTGTACTCCTTCACAGCGTCGTAAACAGGCAGTGGGGTGAAATCGGGCTCGACCATGCGGAAGTAATACCAGGGCTGGTCCTTCTCCGCCTCGGAGGGGCGCTTGAAGAACCAGAAGTTGACTACGCCCACCCAGGGCCACTCTGCTTGAGCCCGCCGATATGCCTCCACTACGTAGCGGGCCTGTTGCTCCTCGGTAACGTAGCCGTAGGGCTTGGTGGGAAAGTCGGCGGGGACGGCGTTCCAGTTCATCTCAGAGATCCAAATTGGCTTGTGCTCGTCGCCGTTCTTGACCATGATGTCGCGGACGTAGAGGGGGCGGGAGAAGTTGATGACCCGAGGCCGCATCCGCCGATCGTAGGGGCCCGACCAGAGACCGTAACCCTGCATGGCCAGGACGTCAAAGTAGTCACCGGCCCCGGCGTCGTACATCCGCTGCAGGAAGATGAAGTCGTTGAGATTTCTTGGGCCAAGCTCAATGGTGGAGGCCAGGGCCCCGCTGATGATCACGCAGTCGGGGTCGGCCTCCCTGGCTCTGGTGTAGCCGATCTTGAGCAGCTCGGTGTAGGACTCGGGATCCACCGCCTGCTCGCCCCACTCCGGGTAGATGTTGGGTTCGTTCCAGATCTGGTAATACTTGATGCGGCCTTGGTAGCGGCTCACCACGGCGTAGACGAAGTCGCCGAAGTCGTTGTAGTCGTCGGGTGGGGCGTAGGTGCCGATCTCGTCGCCTGCTGCCCGTGACCAGGCCGGGGGGTTACTGAGGCGGGCGATGATGGAAAGGCCGTACTTTTCGGCCAATTCCACAATGTTGTCATACTTGGCCCAGGCCGAGCGGTAGGGCTCGTGGCGACGGTCCTCGAAATCGCCCTGGCCGTGGATCTCGATGTCCTCCCAGGGGAACTCCTGGCGAATCCACTTGAAGCCAGCCTGGCTGATCATTTGCAAAGTGCGCTCCCGCTTCTCCGGTTCCACTTCCTGCTCCAGAAACACGTTGATGCCGAAAGGACAGACGCCAGCGTGGGACACGAGAGCATCAGGTCTGGTCTCTGGCTGCGGTCGGGTCAGGTTAGAGGCCAGTTGGAACACCCCCCGCACCTGGGGCAGGAGGTCCTCCTCACCCGTCCAGTTCAACAGGAGCTGATGAACAGAAACCTGCGAAGCGAAGAGCGATAATAGCACCAGAATGAACAGAGCGACCAGGATGGCTGTGCTTCTTCTGTTTAGAAACCGTGCTAACAGATCACTCAAAAGTGACCATCTCCTTTCGCCCTCTCCCTCCCCCGTCCCCCTCCCTCTCCCGATTTCGGGAGAGGGAGGGGGAGTCCGAAGGACGGGGGTGGGTGAGGGTCAATGACAACGCCTCCCTATATCACCGCCCATCCCATCAAAACCGACCACTTATGTGCTTCAGCTTCCGTCGCAACCAGGAGACCGCCGACGGCTCGTGCTTGCGCACCATGAGCACCGAGCAGCGGGCCCGTTCGGCCACCACGTCGGGGATCGAGCCGAACAGCCAGTTGCGCATGAACCACTCTTCCGAGGCGCCGATGACCACCAGGTCGTATTCTCCCTCCTGAGCTTCGGTCACGATTCCCCCTACGACCGAAACTGCCCTGACGGTCTTGACCTGCACCCGCTCATTGGCTTCTCCCAGGATCTCCTCAGCCAGCTTGTGCAGGAGCTCTTCCTCTTGCTCGAGATCGGGCTCCTCTCTGCCCTGGAGGAGGACCCGCAGGACGGTCAACTGTCCTGCCTCGCTCGTCACCAGGCGGTGGGCCAGTTCGATCCCCAGCCGGGCGTGGGGGCCGCCGCCAGCGGGGATCAGCACCCGCTTCGCCTGGTCGAGTCCCCGATCCCGCAGCACGGCCACATCGCAGGAGGCTCTTTGCACCACCGCCTTGTCTATGCTGGTCCGCACCCGCGCCAGGGTCATCGGCCCCCGCCAGCCCAGGAGGATCAGCCCGGTATCCGGGCGAGCCTCGGCCACCCCCAGGATCCCTGAGGCCGCTCCGCGAGCGGCCTGCAAGAGCATCTCCACCCGCACGCCGGCCTTAGCCCCGTGCTTGGCCGCTCGCCGCAGGAGATCGCGGTGGCTATCCTCCTGGCTTTCCAGGTATTCCTGAGCCGCCGATAGGGGCACGGTGCCAGGAAATGGCACGACCCGGAGAGCCACCACCCGGCCCTGCTGGCCAGCCAGTTTGGCCGCCAGGGTGGTCAGGGTCTTGGCGGTGGCAGGATTAGCTATCGGCACCAGAATCTCGCGACGCGCCCCTTCCATGACGTGTGCTGCAGCGGCCACCACGCGCTCCAGAGGCCGCTCCTGTGCCATCAGCGTGACCAACTCTCCCCTCACTTCAGTTCTCTTCCTTCCCCAAACGAAGTACCATCCCAGGCTCAGAGCTATGAGAATCAGGCTGGCCACCTGAGAGGTTCGGGCCATGGTGGTGATGACCAGAAGGCACAGGCTGCCTCCCACCAGGGGCAACCAGGGGTAGAGGGGGATCCGAAAGGCCGGCTTGTAATCGGGGGGATGGGCCTGGCGCATCACGATGGCGCTCAAGCTCAGCAGGGCGTAAGAAACCATGAACAGGGCGCTGGATATCTCGGCCAACTCCTCGGCTCGGCCGCTCAGCGCCAAAAGCAGGGCCAGCCCGCCGGTGACCAGGATAGCCCTGTGGGGGGTCATGTACCTGGGATGGATCTCGTTGAACCAGGAGGGCAGGATCTCGTCCCGGCCCATGGCGAAGCTGATACGCGAGGAGGCCATGATGGCCGCGTTGGCGGAGGAGGCGGTGGCCAGCAGCGCCGCCAGGGACATGCCGGCGATTCCCACCCCGCTCATGAACAAGTTCGCCGCCTCCACCAGCGGCGCTTCCAGGCGCCCGATCTCCTGGTAAGGGAGGATGCCCGTCGCCACGAAGAGAATGCTCCCGTAGAGGATGGTGGCAATGACCACCGAGCCCACGATAGCCAGCGGCAGGTTGCGGCCTGGCCGCTTGATCTCCTCGGCAAGGGTGGAGACCTTCTCGAAGCCCGTGAAGGAGACGATGATCAACCCTACCGTGGCCACTGCTGCCCCCCATCCGTAGGGGAAGAAGGGTTTGTGCAAGGCAGGATCAATGTTGAAAATGCCCCGTGCCACGAAGAGGGCCAGGATGGCTACCAGGATGGCCACAATGACGTTCTGAATCCGGCCTGAGACCTTGGCCCCCCGGTAATTGAGGTAGATGAAAAACAGCCCTGCCACCACAACGGCCGCCCAGGTGGGCACCGGCAGAAAGTAGCTGACGTACTTGCCAAAGCCGATGAGATAGAAGCCGGTAGCGAAGGTCAGGCCCAGCCAGTTGCCAGGGCCGACGATGGAGCCAGCCAGAGGGCCCAGAGCGCGCGAGATGAAATAATAGCTGCCACCTGCTTTGGGCATCCCGGTAGCCAATTCCGAGATGGTCATGGCGATGGGCAGGCAGATGAGCCCTGCTGTCACGTACGAGAGAGCGGCCGCCGGCCCCGCTCGCTCCACAGCGATGCCGGAGAGAACGAAGATGCCCGCTCCGATCATGGTTCCCAGGCCGATGGCCAGGGCCTCGCTCAGCCCCAGTTCCCGCACCAGGCCTGTCCTGAGCGTAGCCTGCCCTGAGCTTTGCCGAAGGGTCGAAGGGCTGTGGCCCGTCTGTTCCCCTGCTTTGTGCATTGGATTCCCTCTCCGTCGTTATGGGTAATGGATCATCACGATTGAACCAGGTATCGCTGCCACCAACTGTTCTGGAATGTGGCCCAGACTGGAGCGGAAGCGCCTTTGTGAGCCCATGGTCGTGACCACCATGAGATCTTCTTCACCGACCCTATCTGCCACGTCCTGGATCACATTGCTTCCCAAACGAACGACCTCATAAGGCTGTTCGGGTTTCAGTTTGTCCAACCCGTCACGCAGATTGACCGCGTAACGTTGTGCGGCCAGAACAAGCAGGGGCACGTTGATTGCCTGGGCTACCGTGGTGACGATCTCCAGCGTCTTGCCAGTCAAACCGGCGCCGAGGCTGTTGGGGGGGACGACCAACACGACCCGCCGCATGGCGTTGATCGGCGTGATCAACCGGCCCACCATGACCGGTACGGTAGCATGCCAGACCACCTCGTCCAACACCGTGCCGAAGATGCTCTGGCGGAACGTCGGCTTACCGCGCCAGCCCATAACGATCAAAGAGGCCTCGTTCTCAATCGCCGCATGAAGGATGCCCTTGGCGATAGAGGCATCCACTCGACGCACCGGCTGAATCTGAGTTTCGGGATCGTTCAGGATCTCCGGCACCCTTTCCAACAACTGTTGCTGGTGCTCCAGTCCTACAATTCGTCTGTTGACCTCTTGCGCCACGTGGAGGGGCAATAATGTGCCTTTGGAGATACGGCTCAGGATATCTGCCAGGGTGATCAAATGTTCCTGGGTTTTGGGATTGGCAATGGGCACCAGGATTCTGTCAAAAAGGGGCCCTTTCTCCCTGGGTGCTTCAGATGGATGCAGGCGTAAGCCGAAACGCTGCACCAGCAAGGGGGAGGTGATACAGGTGCACAGGATCATCAGAATGGCGCCGTTGAAAATCGTCATGGGAAACAGGTTGATCTCCACCCCGACCAGGATCGCAGCCAGAGTGGCCGCCGCCTGAGCCTGTGAAAGCCCCCACATGGTAAACAGCTCATCGCGGGAGTAGTGGAAGACGCGAGTGGTTACCCAGGCCGCTGCAAACTTGGCCGCGTAGACGGCCATCGTCATTCCCGCACCGATAAGCAGCGTTTGTGTATTGACCAGCACTGCCAGTGGGTCGGTGATCATGCCAATGTACATCAAGAAGATCGGGATGAAAAACGATTCGCCCAGAAACAGCACCTGACCGATCACGGCGCTCCGGGCTGGCAGGGTCGAGTTGATGGCCAGGCCAGCCAGGAAGGCCCCGACGATGGCGTGCATACCGATTCGCTCGGCCAGCAAAGCGGCCACGAACAGGGCCACGAGCACGAATTGAAACTCGATGGCTCTGCTGGTGAAGCGACGGAAGAACAGTTTACCTGCGCGTGGCAACCCCAGGAGAACCAGCAGCGCGTAGCCGATCATCAGCGCGATCAACCCGACGACAGAGAGGACAGATGCATCGCCATCCTGTGTGCCGGCCACAATAGCCAGCACGAGCAGGGCGGCCACGTCAGTAAAAACCGTGGCCCCGATGGTCACCGAGACAGCTTCGTTGCGGACGATGCCCAGGCGACTGAGAATGGGGAAAGCTACCAGCGTGTGCGAGGCGTAGACAGAGCCCAGGAGTACGGCGCTGGCCCAGTTCAACCTCCATCCACGTCCCAGCGCGATGCCAGACAATAGAGGAAACGTGAAGGTAAAAAGGCCAAAGAGCAGGGCCTTGTTGCGCACGCGGCTGAATTGACGCAGGTCAATTTCTAGCCCGGCACTGAACATCAGATAGATCAGGCCCACCGTGGACAATAGCTCGATCACGCGACCCGTGGCCAGCAGGCCCAGGCCGTGCGGACCGACCAGGATGCCCCCCAGAATCAGCCCCACGATGCCCGGCAAGCGGACGCGCTCGGAGAGCAGCGGCGTGATCAAAATGACAGCCATAATGGTGAGAAAGACGGCCACGGGGGCCTCCAAAGGTTCTGTCACAGGTTAATCTCCTACCAGTGTCATCACACGTTGGATTTCCGGGACGGACCGTGTGTGGCTTGATCGAAATCTGGCCGGGTCTGCATCACCCGTCTGCACCGAGACACGCAGATACATTTCCACCCGTCAACACGAAGATTGACAGGATGAGCATCACTCCTACACTGAGAGCGATTGCTCGCCCCAAGCCCAGTCCACGACTGAAGCGGATCTCGCTCAAGAAGTCTCGCTCACTCATTGGTCATCTCTCCTCCCGCTGTCCCAGAGCGACAGCCCAGAGGGAAGTCTCCTTAGTCGCTGGGGCCGATGAGCGCATCCATGCTCCGCCAGAGGATCTCCAGTTCCTCGGTGGCAGCGAAGGGGTTTTCATCAATGTCCCTCATCACGTCGGCCAGGCGATCCTGGAGTTCAGAGATGGCGGCCCTGGCTTCCTCGTCGCGCAGTTCAAAGGCGGCCCTCAGGCTGGCCTCTACCAGCCCTAGCTCCTCTTTGGCGGCACCTGGATTGTTCTGAATCAAGCGGATGCTGGCTTTGATAGCCTCTTGGGAGGCCTTCAAGAGCAGGGCCTGAACATTGAGCCGGGCTATCTCCTCCTCCGGCGCCACTGCTTCGGCCTTCAGCTCGGCCAGTCTGGCGCCCAACTCGGCCATTCCCTCGTTCTGCGAGCTCAACCCTTTCTCCAGGTCAGCTATCCGCTGGTCTCTGTCAACCAGCGACTCTTCCAACCCCGCTATTTGAGTGGCCCTGGCGTCCAGCTCATCCTTGAGCCCAGTTAGTCGCTCTGCGTAGCCAGCCACCCTTTCGCTCTGTGAGCTCAACTCACTCTCCAGGTCGGCCATCCGTTGGTCTCCATCAACCAACGCCTTCTCCAATTCCGCTATTCGAGCGGTCCCGGCGGTCAGCTCATCCTGCAGACCGGTTATTCGCTCCTCATAATCGGCCAGTTGCGTCGAGAGCTGGGCGATCTTCTCGTTTTGGGCCGCCAGCTCCCGGCTCAGCTCACTCCTGGCTGCCTCCAGGTCATCCTGGAGCAGGTTGATGGCCTTGGTGTTGCTGGCGATGGGCGATACGATCCCCTGGTAGGCGTAATAGCCACCCCAGTAGATACCTACCCCCAGGGCAGCGATGATGGCCAACACCAGGATGAACTTGATCAGAGTCCAAAAGAAGCCCAAAATGCGGGCCAGGGCAGATCTCTTCTTTTTCTCAGTCACGGCTCCTCCTTGATGGGCAATAAGCATTCACCCCTCCCTCCCAGGGAGGGGCAGGGGGAGGGTGGGTTTCCACAAACGGGCAACCCCCACCCCAACCCTCCCCCTGCGAGGGGAAGGGGATGAACAACTACGACGGATATGCCAGCATCGGGCCGACCCAGTGGTCAGCCCTGATTGTCAGTTGTGCTTGCTAAGGCGTCGGCGTGGGAGCAGGCGTCGGCCTGAGCGTGGGCGTGGGAGCAGGTGCCCCTTGGGTCTCAATGAGGAGATCACGCAGGGCGTTCAGGAAGCTGTTGAACTTGGCAGCCTCCTGCCTGACTACCTCCACTTCCTTCTTGAGGTCACTGACGTCGGTCTTGAGGATCTCCACATCACCCTTGAGGTCACTAACGTCAGTCTTGAGACTCTCCACATCCTTGCTGAGGTTCCCAACGTCGGTCTTGAGGCTCGCCACATCCTTTTTGAGGTCCTCAAGTCCTTTGGTCTTCTCTTCCAGATCCCCCACTCGCCCGGTGACGGCCTCCAGGTCCGACTGCAAGCTCTCGTTGGCCCTCTGTAATTCTCCCGCCTGGGCTTTCAGGGCAACCACGTCCCGCTGTCTGGAGAAATCGAGGGTGCCATTGTAGGAATAGATCACGCCCAGGGAGATAGCTACCCCCAGCAGGGTGCTGAGGACGACGATCAACAGCGCCTTGGCCAGCTCCCACCACACTCCCCTGATGGCAAAAGGCGGCTTAGCCGCTCTGATCTCGGGCTCGATCTCCCCCCCGGTCGGCCTGGCTTCCTCGGTGGGCGCTTGCTCTGAGATCTCCTCACTGGTCGGCTCGACCTCCTCGGTGGGCGCTTGCTCTGAGATTTCCTCACTGGTCGGCTTGGCCTGCTCGGCGGGCACCTGCTCTGAGATTTCCTCACCCACGGCGAGCCTGCCGTTTATTCGAGCGTAGAGGGCCTCCCCGATGCCTTGCACCTCTTTGATCTGACCGATGTCCGTGAAGGGTCCCCTTTGTTGGCGGTACTCGATGATCCTCCGGGCATAGGCAGGGCCGATGCCCGGCAGGGCCTCCAGGTCGGCAGCGGTGGCCGTGTTGAGATCAACTTTGGCCTCTTCCGCCCGGACCTCCTCCTCTTGTCCTGTTTCTATCAATTCTTCCATAGCTGCTCCTTTCAGTGCTCAATGAGTGATAAGCTAGCCAGTTGTTGTTACACATCTGTCCATCAGAACCGAATTGGGCACGGTGACGCGGCCCTCCGCCGTAGTGAGCAGGGCCTTAAGCGGGCCGATGGCCTCCAGCGTACCCCTGTACCCATCCACCTCCACTGTTTGCCCAATCTCAAACAGGTCCTTGGCATAGAAGCCGGCCAGCAGGTTACGCACCGCCTCTCGGCTGCCCAGGGCGAAGGCCAGCGCCAGCGCCGCGCCGGCCACGGTCAGCAGGTTGCCCAACACGTTGTTGAGCAGCGTCGTGTTCAGTCCCAACTGGTCCGCGGCCAGGATGGCTGCCATAGCCAGCACGATGTACTGCACGGCCCGCCCCAGCGCGGCGTGAAACTCAACGCCACTGCCCGCCGCCAACGCCTGAGCCCCCCTGCCGAGGAACTGGCCGATAAGCGCGCCGCTGATGAGCACGATCGCAGCCCCCAGCACGCGGGGCAAATAGGCGACGAGTGCGCGCAAAGCCATGGCGGCGGGGGTCAGTCCCAGGCTCTCGACGGCGACCATCAGGAAGGTCAGAAGCAGCAGCCAGTAGATCGTGCGGCCCACCAGGTGAGACGGGGATTTAGTGATGCCGGCTCGGGCGAGCGCGTCGGTGATTTGCTTTGTTGAGGGGACTGTCCGACACATCGTGGGTGTGGGGTTGTTCCACCTTAGTCAGCATCTCATCGCCTGAACGGATGTCCGGTGCGTTTCAAGCAGAAACCCTCTATCATCGCCGAAGCGTAAGGGGAAATGCCCAGCCCAGGGTCACGCCCGGCCGGCTTTTGGCCAGAGCTTTGAGGGGATGGTGGTACGCCAAGCCTTATAGTCTCCAGAAGACGATCAGGCCGACGAGCAGCATAACAAAGCACACAATCGTCAAGCGCCAGCCCATGTGGAAGAAGTCCTCAAACTCGTAATTCGCCGGCGCGATCATCAGGATGTTGACCGGGTGCGCGAGGGGCGTGAAGAAAGACGCCGAGCAGCCGATGGCCGTTGCTACGGCCACTGCTTGCGGGCTGGTGTGCAGGCTGATTGCTGCGCTGATCATGATCGGCCCGGTCACTAACGCCGTGACCTGTCCGCCCATCACCTGCGTCAATGCCGCCGTCAAGAGATAGGCCCCTGCGGCCAATCCCAATGGCCCCAGCGGGGTCACGATGGCGACCACGACCTCGCCGATCCTTGTGGCCAGCCCGGTATTGACCATGGCCAGACTCACCGAGTACATCCCGGCGATCAGAAAGATGGCCTGCCATTCAACTGCCCGATAGGCTTCCTCCATGCTCAACATTCCGGTGATCAACAGCAGCAGCGCGCCGGCCAGCATCGAAAAATGCACCGGCAGGCCCAGAAACGAGGCGATGATTCCGGCGGCGATCACGACCACCGTCAGGCCGGCTGGCAGTCGCTGCACAGGTTGATCGCTTGGGTCAGGCTCCAAGACGATGAAATCTGGATTGCTGTACAGACGCTTCAACTTGTTGCGCGAGCCGATCATCAACAGGGAATCGCCCAGCGTCAGCTTGAAGTCGCCAACATCAGTGCGATAGCTACGCCTGTTGCGATACAGTGCCAGCACAGTGAAGCCATATCGGGTGCGAAACTCCAGTTCGCGCAACGTGCGGCCTAAGACTTGCGAATGCGGCGCAGGCATCGCTTCGATGAGCGAGACACCGCGCGCACTGATGTGGTTATTGGTGTTCTCGCGTCCGATCTTCAAGCCCAGCCCGGTCAACTGCTGCACGCGCTCTTCTCGACCGACGATCAGCAGAATATCGGCCGGGTGGATAACCTGGTCGGGTAATGGCGAGAAGATCGCCTGCCGACCGTGCCATACACCGGCAATAGCCAGCCCCAGTTGCTCGCCAATGCGACTTTCGGCCAGCGACTTATTGGCCAAAGGCGAATCAGGCAGCACCATAGCTTCCCACAATCGCTCGTTGAGTTGATAGTAATCTTCCAGATCGCTGCCGGTGTAGCGAGTCATCATCAGTTCAGGCGCGGGCGGCCGATTGGGCAACAGGCGAGGACCGACCAATCCCAGGAAGGCGATCCCAGCGAGGACGATCAGACCGCCGGTCGGCGTGAAATCCAATACGTGCAACATCGCCTGGGGCGGATGGGCTGAGGCCAGCAGATTGCTGGCGATGATGTTGGCGGTGGTGAAGTAAGTCGCACTGCCACCCAACAAGCTGCCGTAAGCCACCGGAATCAACAACTTGCTGGGCTTGATACCGGTGCGGCGGCAGGTTTCCATGGCACTGGGCAGCAACAGTGCACCCGCCGCCAGGTTGTTCATGAACAACGACAGGAAAGCCGTGCTGGTGGCATATAACACGATCAACCGCCGCTCCGATCGGCCACCAAGATCAATGAGACGGCGCGCGATCCAACGTGTGACGCCGGATTTGTCTAGCGACTGCGCTATGATGAAGAGGCTGAGCAGCGTCAAGACCACCGGCTCACTCAGGCCGGAAATCGCTTTGATGGCAGCCTGAGGGGTATGCTCAGGGCCTAACAACTCCAATCCCAGGAACTGTCCCAGGCCCAGAATCAGGGCGATCAGCAATGCCGCCAGATCCATTCGCAAGCGATTGCGACTGACGAAGATCAAAGGAATTGCGACGACGATGATCAAGAAGAGTGGTGCAAAAGCCATGTGTGTCTCTTTGGTAGAGTCCCTAACTGGACCAAGCCGGCCAGCAACAAGGAGGGAAAGGATGCCCGTGGCGAGAGCCAGAAACCATAGTGAAGGCCTGGAGGGGCGACAGGGCGTTGGCGCTCAACGGGGCCACTGCTGCTGCCCGCCACTGGCGACCCGCTCAGGACCAGATAGGCCATCAGTCAGAGGACAAACAAAAAGGCCACAGGAAACCTGTGGCTGGGCTGCTCAAAATTCGCACAGAGTTATCCCCTTAATTTTGCCCCTGATACTCTCTTGCAACTTTGTTGGCTCTATTCTCCCTGAAGCTATGGCCTGAACTCCTTGACACCCCAAATTCTTTACAGATGAGACAAGATTTCGGACGCAGATAAACGCTGATGAACGCTGATTTTTCTTTTCATCTGCGAAAATCTGCGTGTATCTGCGTCCCATCGCTTGTCGGTTTGAGGCGGAGCTTCGCTCCTTGATGTTCAATTCAGGGAGAAGTCGCGGATCTAACAAGGCGTAGTCTGGATTGGAAATGTGGGGGCGAGTGGCTGCTAAGGCAGTCACGACTTGCTCTAAATTAGACTTCATTCTCAACAAGCCATACGGATAGCTCCTTGTCCTTGGTATAAAGATCAGCCAAAGGGTCCGCCTGTATATCTCCCTTTTCCAGGAGCTCGTCGGAGAAGACTTCGGAAGTCTGGGAGCACGCCCTCTCCGACAGGCTGCCAGCAGGAGCAAGGAAAGCACAAATACGGCAGTGAGCCCCCTGCTTGATTGTTTCACTT
>CAZVCJ010000110.1:0-13196 GCA_964625745.1 uncultured Anaerolineae bacterium
CCTGACCCGGGCTTTGGAGGGACGGCGGGAGATGTGAGAAACGAGGGCGCACGAGGAATGTCCATAATCATGTCTACGCTTCCAATTATATAGACGAAAATAGGATCAATACAACATCTTCTTTTGTGCAGGGAGGGCCAGAGACATGGACTTGACATTTGAACAGCAAGTAATTGTAGCCGTTGTAGGTGGCGTTGTGGCCTCTATATTGACCTCAATCCTCAACAATTGGGCGGCAGGCCGTAGGCTGCGCGACCAGTGGGAACGAGAAAAGGAGGAGAGACGCGAACAATGGCAAAGAGAGCAGGAAGCTCGAAGAAGGGAATGGAAAAGGGAATACAGGGCGGGGTTGTTGCGTGCCTATCTGGAAAAAGTGGACAGGGTAGCAGCTGCTGCTGGTATGCTTGTGCTGCACACTGAGCTTTCGTCCGATGTGCCAGATAAGATGCGTCCTCGATGGGATAGATTGATGCAATTGTCTGAGGAGATTATCTCAACAGGGACAACAGGGATAGAAGATGCAGTTTTTCATCAGTTGCAGCGAGAGTTTGGTGAAGTTATTGGCAGCTTAGTACCGGCGGTGGGAGTGGAGCCATTTAACGATGTGACTGAGTACACTTTCCAACTGGACGGCATTGCTCACAAATTGCATAAGCGGGCTGAGGAGTTACTAGAAGAAACGTTTGATTAGCTTTGGTGCAACTTAACAAATTCTTAACAACGTACTATCAAGAAGGACAAAAGCCTGTATTTCAGAACAGATAGGGAAACATACGAAAAGGCCAGGGCCGAAGCCGACTATGAAGGCCGACCGATAAGCATCATATTGCGGGCCGCCTTAGAAGCGTATATCAGGGCAAGTGTTAGCTACGAAGACTTGAGGGATTTGGGGAAGGAAGAAAACTAGGATACTACAAACAAAGGAGGTGAGCAGAATGCCTACCGAGCGGCAAGATAAGTCTCCAGCAGTTGTTGCAACAGAGCTTACGTTAACGATGGTGGACAAGGTGGATCATTGGAAGGCAGTGACAGGCTTTGGAGAAGCACTTGATAGAGTGTGTGAGGCTTACGAGAAGTTCTACCTAAAAGCCAAACAGCTCGAAGAGGCAGAAGAGGTCAAATAGCAGGACTTCGCAACTCGCAACGAAATAAAAGCGGGTCTTGTTGGTGTAGCCACACCAACAAGACCCTAACTCCCAAGACAGGCCCGAAGGGTTCAGTGTTGCGGAATAAAGAACAACCCCCCAAAGGAAAAGAGATGGGGGGTTGTCTCCAGGTGAGCGATGGGATTCGAACCCACGGTCTCCTGGGCCACAACCAGGTGCCTTGACCACTCGGCTACGCTCACCACAGTCCATCTTGATTCTACCACAAAAAGCCAAATCAGGCAAATGAAGCCGTGAAACGTGAAACGTGAGATAGAGCAAAATGCGTGCGCAGATCACCAGCTTTGAGAGCTTGCTTCAACAGATGCCAGAGACCCCCTCCCAGAATGATAGGGAGTTGATCGAGAGAGCCTACGAGCTGGCTGAGGGGGCTCATCTACACCAACAGCGCGCCTCTGGCGAACCCTATATCCAGCACTCCTTGACCGTCGCCCACATCCTGGCCGATTTGCGCCTGGACTCTGCCACCATTGCGGCGGGGCTCCTTCACGACGTGGTGGAGGACTCTACGGTCACCATAGAGGATCTGCGGCAGGACTTTGGCGACGAGGTGGCCAATCTGGTTGATGGGGTTACAAAGCTGAACCAGATAGACAAACTGAGCCAGATCACCCACAGGGGCTTGCAAGACGAGGAGGCCGAGAATCTGCGCAAGATGTTCCTGGCCATGGTTGATGACGTGCGCGTCGTATTGATTAAGTTAGCTGACCGCTTGCATAACATGCGCACTCTGGATGCCCTCTCCGAGGAGCGGCAGCGGCGCATTGCGGAAGAGACCCTGGAGATATTCGCACCCCTGGCCAATCGCCTCGGCATCTGGCAGATGAAGTGGGAGTTGGAGGACTTAGGTTTTCGCTACCTGGATCCCAAAAGGTATTGGGAAATCACGGCCCTGCTCGATGAACGGAGAGCTGACCGAGAGCGTCGCATCGCACGCATAATCGGCATCCTGGAGAAGAGGCTTGGGAAGGACGGCATGGAAGCCGAGATCTCAGGGCGGCCCAAACACATTTACTCCATCCATAGAAAGATGAACCGCAAAGGCTTGCCCTTCGAACAGATTCACGACGTACGGGGCGTGCGCATCATCGCTAACACCGTCAGGGATTGCTATGCCGTGCTGGGGATTGTGCACAGCTTATGGCACCCTATCCCTGGCGAGTTCGATGACTTCATAGCTGCTCCCAAGGACAATATGTACCAATCCATTCATACCTCTGTCGTGGGGCCCGATGGCAAGCCATTGGAGGTGCAGATTCGCACCCGCGAGATGCACCGTAGGGCCGAGCTTGGCATAGCCGCTCACTGGCGCTACAAGGAACATGCGAAGCGCGATGTCATCTTTGAGGCCAAGGTTGCCTGGCTGCGCTCATTGATGGATTGGCGGCAGGAGGTAACCGATGCCTGGGAGTTCGTTGATTCGCTCAAAAGCGACGTTTTCCAGTATGGCCGCATCTACACCTTCACTCCCAATGGTGACATTATGGATCTGCCGGCTGGTTCCACCCCCCTAGACTTCGCCTATAACATCCACACCGAGATCGGCCACCGCTGCCGGGGGGCCAAGGTCAATGGCAAAATGGTCGCTTTGGACTACCAACTGCAGAATGGCGACCAGGTGGAGATCATCACCGCCAAGCGCGGCCGGCCCAGCCGCGATTGGCTCAACCCGCACCTGGGCTACATCAAGACGTCCAGAGCCAGACAGAAGATCCGCCAATGGTTCAGACGACAGGATCGAGCCGAGTCAGTGGCTCAAGGGCGGCAACTCCTGGAAAAGGAGTTGAAGCGCCTGGGCCTGGACCAAAAGAACTACGAGGAGGTCGCCGCGCTCTTCAAATTCGATAAGGTCGAAGACCTCCTGGCGGCCATTGGCTACGGCGACATCAGTGCCCAACAGATAGCCGCCAGGCTGATAGAGGCCGAGAGGGAGGAAGAGGAGCCGGAGCTGCCGGAAGCTGCCCCACCGCCCCCGGAAGTTACCGGGGTTACGGTTAGAGGAGTGGGCGATTTGCTCACCAGGGTGGCCGGCTGCTGTCACCCCTTGCCTGGCGACCCGGTGGTGGGATATGTCACTCGAGGACGGGGCATAACCATTCATCGTCAGGATTGCCGCAATATTCTCTATCTTGAGGACAAGGAGCGTCTCATTGAGGTAGACTGGGGAGAAGACTCCAAGCAGGTGTTCCCAGTCATGATCCAGGTCGTGGCCTATGACCGTACTGGACTGATGCGGGATATAACCGAGATCATGGCTGAGGAGAGGATAAACATAACTTCTGCTAACGTCGCTACCCACCCCAAAGATCATACTGCCGTCATCACGGCCACCCTGGAGATCACCAGCATTATCCAGTTGAGCCGCGTCCTGGCCAGGATTGAGAAGCTGCCCAATGTCTTTGAGGCCCGGCGCAAGCCGAATTAAAAAGACCTGACAGGTTTAGAAAACCTGCCAGGTCTGATTCCTCTCATCATCGTCCCTATCCCGTATCAACAGGCATTTTGTCCACAGACCAGTAACGCTCCACTGTTTCCGACTGCCGCTGTTCTGCCAGCCAATCCTCGAAGGCCTGGAGTTGCCTTTGCTCCAGGATTGCGGGCGACAGTTCCCGCTCCTCGTGTCCCAGGACCTCGATGACGTGATAGCCGATGGTGTTCGAGATCGGTTCGCTCATCTCCCCCACCGCCAGACTGAAAGCCGCCTCTTCGACCTCGGCCGTATTCTCTCCCCTGGGGAACCAATCCATGTCGCCGCCGTTGTCCTTGCTCGACCAATCCTCAGAGAAGTTCTCAGCCAGGAAAGCAAGACGGTCGTCGCTCTCCTGCAACCGAGTCAAGAGGTCTTGGATTTCCTCTTCCTTTGCTCTAGCCCTGGCTACTTCGGCCTCGATGAGAACATCCAGAGCGGACAGGGCGGTGTCCTCGTCAAGGTCCTCTTCCAGGAGGGTCATGATAGCCTGGGCTTCTTCCTCGGTATCCACCAGTATGTGGCTGGCCCATACCTGTGGCTCTGGTTCCTCTGACGTCTCGTGAACCAGGATGATGTGCCAGCCGAATTGGGTTTCCACTGGCCCGCCGATCTCACCTGCCGGCGTGCTGAAGGCTGCCTCCTCGAACTCTAGCACCATCGTGCCCTTGGAAA
This sequence comes from uncultured Anaerolineae bacterium, assembly GCA_964625745.1. GTDB lineage: Bacteria > Chloroflexota > Anaerolineae > VGOG01 > VGOG01 > CAZVCJ01. The sequence continues at coordinate 4,309 of CAZVCJ010000110.1, forward strand.
ACCACCCCAGGTCGCCGCCTGCATCCTTGTTGCTGGTATCTTTGGAGAAGTTCTGAGCCAGCAAGGCGAAGGGGTCCTCACTCTCTGTCAATTGGGTCGAGAGTTCCTGGGGGTCTTTCTCGGCTCTGATCTCTTCCTCGGTCTTGACTCCCTCCTCGGCCAGAAGCACACGGATTGCATCTGTGGCGCTCGCCTCATCAATACTTTCATCGAGCAGGGTCATGATCGCCTGGGCTTGCTCCTCGCCCGTCACCTGTATCTGGCGGGCGTGCACCTGATCAGCGATGGTGGGTACCTCCTGGCCCATTGCCTCCTGCAACTTATCTCTATAAAGCATGGCCTCGAAGATGTCGCGGAAATCCGCTTCGGAGAAGCCGGCCCGTTCATTCAGTGCTTCCAGGGTGGTGGCGTACATCTCCTGGAATCTGTCCAGTGTCACGGGCGTTACGGTAGGGGTTGGCGTTATGACCTGGGTAGCGGTGATGATGGGCGTCGGGGTAGGGGTGGGAGGATTCCTTTCGTAGCCGAATTGGGTCTCTATCTCCAGTTGCACTTCCTCGGATGTGACCGCTATCCCTCGCCCGATTGCCTCCTGGCGGATCAACTCGTCGTCAATGAGATCATCCAACACTTGTAGGCCGAGCGTTTCTGTGTCCCCCAACTGAGTCTGCAGTTGTTCAACTTGCTGCTGGTAATACTGGACGATAAACTCGCTGCTCTGGTCGTTTGGATCCAGGCGGTCTAGCTGGTCCTGCAACACGGCCAACTGATTCCTGAGATTAGAGCGATAGTAACGCACCATCTTTTGATAGATATTCATGCGGATGGGCACTTCGCCTACCATTGCCACCGGCGCCCTCGGCTTGACCATGTATTCTTGATAATAACCAAAGATGAGCAAAACCACTATCACGACGGAAACAGCGGCTGCACCAACAAGGATCATTCGCTTTTGTCGTTGGGCTTTCCTGCTGAACCGTAGTTCCTTTTTCGTAAGCTCCTTAGCCTTCTTTTTCCTCTTCTTGGCCATCCTTATTTCAGCTCCTCAACAGCACTACGTCGAATTGAGAAAGAAGCCAGACAAAGGGCATAGGAGCAAGTCATCCTATGCCCTGTTCAACCGCTCTTATCTGCGCCTTAGCTGTAGCGCCGAACGTGTTCAGCACCGTAGGGCAGAAGGGCCAAGTGCCTGGCCCGCTTGATAGCCACAGCCAAACGACGCTGGTGCTTGGCACAAGTTCCCGTCCGACGGCGAGGCTTGATCTTGCCTCGATCGGAGATAAAGCGGCGCAGACGCTCAGGTTGCTTGTAGTCTATGACATCAACCTTTTCCGTGCAAAAGTCGCACACCTTGCGACGGGGTATGAACTTCTGTTTCCGGGTATGAGGGGGCCCCTGCCCCCTGCCTCTCTGGGTACTGTCTCTGTCGTTCCTGGTCCCTGCGTTTGCCAAAGTTACCTCCCAATGTGCAATTAGATTGATTTCCTATCACCCCCGCCCTCTCCCCAACGGGGAGAGGGGGCAAGTCCCCTCTCCCTCACAGGGAGAGGGTTGGGGTGAGGGTGGGATGTTTCTGCTCCCTCGCAATGACACCTGGGCCGAAATCTTACATCGTCAAGCTAACTGGAGCGAGGAGAGCCAGCCGCTGATGGCCGGTTAAAAGGGGGACTCGTTGCTTTCGAATTCAGCTTCCCTTTCCCGTGTCTCTTCAGTGGCCTCGGCGCTCTTGCGCTCTCCCAGCATGATCATTTCATTAGCGACCAATTCGGTGCGGTAATGCTTCTTCCCGCTCTGATCCTCCCAACCACGGGTCTGCAAGCGGCCTTCAACGTAGACCTGTTGGCCTTTGGTGAGATGTTGTTTGCATATTTCGGCCAGGTTGCCCCAGGCCACGACGTTGAACCACTCGGTTTCCTCGCGGCGCGCGCCCTCAGCGTTGACCCAACTGCGGCTCGTAGCCACGCTGAAAGAGGTCACCGCCCTGCCACTTGGCGTATACCTCATCTCAGGGTTGCGCCCCAGCCTGCCTATGATCATCACCTTGTTCAAGCCCCTGGACATCTTTTCACCCCTTCTTCAATTCATTAGTCCTCAACTCGCACCAGCAGATAGCGAATGACCTCCTCCGTGAGTTTCAGCTTCCGCTCCAGTTCGCCGAGAGACTTGGGATCCAGTTGAACTTGCATCAGCACGTAATATCCTTCTTGCTGTTTCTGGATCGGATACGCCAGGCGGCGCCTGCCCCAATGGTTTACATTGGTTATCTGACCTCCGCCCTCAGTGATGAACTGGCTGACTTTCTCCGTGACACCTGTTAGCCCCTCATCCTCCTCTACATCGGGGTGAGCGATGAAGGTAAACTCGTAATTGCGCATGTCGGCGATGATGTGCCTCCTTTCTCTAAAAAGACTCTCTACTCACTACTCTCGCGTGACGATGGGCATAACTATAGCACAAAGCGCCGATTTTGGCAAGCGGCTAAATGCTGAATCTGAAGTGGATGACGTCGCTATCCTGCACTACGTATTCCTTGCCCTCCAGGCGCAAAAGACCTCTCTGTTTAGCGGCCGCGAAGGAGCCGCTAGTCATTAGCTTCTGGTAGGAAATGACCTCAGCACGGATGAAGCCTCGCTCCATGTCGCTGTGGATCTTGCCCGCAGCCTGAGGGGCCAGGGTCCCCCTTAGAAGCGTCCAGGCTCGCACCTCTTTTCCTCCAGTTGTGGTGAAGAATGTTATCAAGTTCAGCAAACGATAGCCAGCCTCGACCAGCTTTTGCAGCCCCGGTTCTCTCGATCCGGTCTCGGCACGATAGGCCGCTGCCTCCTCAGGGGGCCAGTCAGCCAGCTCCATCTCCAGTTGGGCACAGATAGAGACCACTCCCGCCCCTTCGACAGCCGCCAGATCCGCCACGGCCTTCACTAACTCCCCCCCGTCGGGCAGATCTTCCTCCCCTACGTTAGCTATGTAGAGCCGAGGCTTGGCTGTCAAAAGGTTCAACTCCCTTAGCATCTCCGCCTCTTTGTCCGTCACCGCTAAGTCGGTAGCCTTCTCCCCTGCCTCGAGGCGATGGTGCAACTTCTCCAGGAAATCCAGCTCGGCGGCGTAGTCCTTTGGTTGGCTCTTGGCTGCCGAGCGGACCTTCCCCAGCCGCCGCTCGACGGTGGCCAGGTCAGCCAGCAGCAGCTCCAGGTCTACGACCTCGGCATCGGCACGGGGATTGATCTCAGCCATAACGTGGGGCACCTGGGTATCGCGGAAGCAGCGCACCACCATGGCCACGGCGTCCACGTTGCGAATATGGCCCAGGAATTGGTTGCCCAATCCCTCGCCCTGGCTGGCGCCCTTCACCAGTCCGGCGATGTCCACGAATTCGACGGCGGCAGGGACGACGCGTTCCGGTTCCACCATGGCGGCGATGTCCCACAGCCGTTGATCGGGCACCTCGGCCACACCCACGTTGCGCTCAATGGTGGTGAAGGGGTAGTTGGCCACGGCGGCGTTGGCCCTGGTCAAAGCGTTGAAAAGGGTTGACTTGCCCACGTTGGGCAATCCGACAATACCGATGTGCAAGCTCATCTTTTCGCCCCCTTTCTGGTGATCAGCTTTGATATTATAGCACCGAACGCCCTCCGCCGCAATTGAGAACACGGATTCGCAGGATTTACAGATTTCTCTCAAAGCCCAGGGCACCCGATCCGTTAATCCTGCCACTGGCGTTGCTGTGGATTAAGAACCCGGATTCGCAGGGTTTACGGAGTTCCCTCAAAGCCCACGTCATTTGATCCGTTAATCCTGCCGATCCTGTTCTCATCGCTTGACAAGTGCGTGGTTTGCCCTATACTTACCAGGGTAGGAATTGGGAAGGGAGATTGGGCTTGAAGTGGGAGTTCATAGCTGAGGCGAAGCGGATACTGGGGCGAGAGCAGGGGACAATCCATAAGGACTGGGGGGGCAAGCTGCCCATCGCGCTGGCCTACCCCAACACCTACCAGGTGGGCATGTCCAACCTGGGCCTGCAGACGGTGTACCGCCTCTTCAACCAGCGAGCCGACGTGGTCTGCGAGCGGGTTTTCTATCGGCAGGGGGCGGGGAGCAGGCCGCTGATTTCGTTGGAATCGCAGCGGGACGCCAAAGATTTCGCGGTACTGGCTTTCTCCATCTCCTTCGAGATGGACTACTTCAACGTGGTGGCGATGTTGCGCCAGGCGGACATCCCCCCACTGGCCGAGGAGCGAGACGAGGACTATCCCTTGCTCCTGGCTGGTGGTCCCGCTGTAACCGCCAACCCCCAGCCCCTGGCCCCCGTCTTCGACGCCTTCGCCATCGGCGAGGCAGAGGTCATCGTCCCCCCTCTGGTCGAAGCCCTCCAAGCTGGCATCGGCGAAAGCCGAGATAACCTTCTCTCAGCATTGGCTAACATACCGGGCGTTTACGTCCCCAGTCAATACCCAATATCCAATACCCAATATCCAGTGAAACGTCAATGGGTCCCTGACCTCGACACTTGTCCTGCTATCTCAGTTGTTCTAACCCCTGACACCGAGTTCGGCGATATGTACCTGGTGGAGATCGCCCGAGGCTGTGGGCGAGGCTGCCGCTTCTGCCTGGCGGGATACACCTATCGTCCCGTGCGGGAACGGAGCCCAGCGGTGCTGCTGGAGCAGGCTGAAGAGGCGCTGCGCTATCGCGACAGGATCGGCCTGGTGAGCGCGGCCGTCTCCGACTACTCACGCATTGGGGAGCTGGCCACGAGCCTGCGGGGGATGGGGGCCAAGCTCTCCGTCTCCTCCTTGCGCGTTGACCCATTGCCTGAGACCCTGGTTCGCGCCCTGGCTGAGAGCGGAGTCCAGACGTTGACCATCGCTCCTGAGGCCGGGTCTCAACGCCTGCGTACTTTGATCAACAAGAAGGTGTCCGAAGATGACCTGATGCGAGCTGCGGACCTGGCCGCCCGTTACGACTTCGCGCAACTCAAGCTCTACTTCATGCTGGGCCTGCCTGCTGAGACCGATGAAGATGTCCAGGCTCTCGTTGACCTGGTGCTGATGGTACGAGAGCGATTTCCGCGCCGGATCACGGTGAACATCACCCCCTTCGTGCCCAAGGCCCACACGCCGTTCCAATGGGTGGCCATGGCTGCAGTCGAGAGCTTGCAGGATAGGCTGGCCCACATTGAGCAGGCCCTACGACCTCTGGGAATCGCGGTCAAAGCCGAGAGCCCTGCCTGGGCGGCGGTGCAGGGCGTCTTGTCTCGGGGCGATAGCAGGGTGGGCCAGGCTCTGGTCAGGATGAAGGGGAGATCCCCGGCAGCCTGGCGACGGGCGCTGCGGGAATGTCAGCTCGATGCCGCCGAATACCTGAGAGAACACTCATGGGACGAGCCTTTGCCCTGGGCCGTGGTGGATAGCGGCGTCAGCGATGATTACCTGTGGCGGGAGTTGGGGAGAGCGATGGAGAGAAAGAACAGGTTGTGTCATTGCGAGCGGAGCGAAGCAATCTCCACCACGGAGGGGATTGCTTCGTCGCTACGCTCCTCGCAATGACGGCCTGAACGGAAGGGTAAAGCAATCCTTGCTGCGACATCAGATCAACAGTCTCGTCTACTACTGTTTCGGTAATCTGGCCTCACACGACGATATTTTCCACGGCGTGTTCACGCGGCTGGGTGGGGTGAGCCCCTTGCCATACGGGTCGCTCAACGTGGGTCACCTAGTCGGCGACGACCACGAGCTGGTGGAGGCCAACCACGATCTCATCTACCGCGCCCTGGGCATCTCGCGAGGTGATGTCGCCACCGCCCACCAGGTGCACGGGAGCCGGGTGGCACTGGCGGGACCTGAGGATCGCGGTCTAGTGATCCCTGCCACCGATGCTTTGATCACCGACGCTCCCGGCGTAGCTCTCATGCTCCGCTTCGCCGATTGCCTGCCCGTTCTACTCTACGACCCCGTCCGCCGGGCCATTGGCCTGGCTCACGCTGGCTGGAAGGGCGCAGTCAAAGGGATTGCTGCGAAGACGGCTTCGGCTATGGTGGAAGCCTACGGCAGCCGCCCCGCCGACATCATAGCTGGCCTCGGCCCGTGCATCGGGCCCTGTTGCTACCAGGTCGGGACGGAGGTGATAGAGTTGGTTAAAGCCAGGTTCAATCATTGGCCGGGGCTCCTTCGGCCCCAAGGGGATGGCTCGGTTCACTTCGACCTCTGGGAGGCCAGCCGCTGTCAGTTGGCCGAGCTGGGTGTCGAGAAGATCGAGGTGATCCAACTCTGCACCGCCTGTCGCACCGACGAGTTCTTCTCTCATCGGGCGGAGGAAGGCCGTACGGGGCGGTTCGCGGTGGTACTGGGAATGAGAGGTTGAGCTATGGTTGATATCGAGGCCAATTTGCGAGATTTGGAACAGAGGATAGCCGAGGCGGCAGGTCGGGCCGGGCGCGACCCGGCGGAGATCACCTTGGTGGCGGTGACCAAGATGTTTACCGTGGCCCACATCCAGGCCGCCTGCGAGCTGGGGGTGCGCCACTTCGGCGAAAACCGGGTGGGCGAGGCGGCGGAGAAGGTGCCCATCGTCAACCAATGGATTGAGAAGCAAGCTCTTCTGCCCATCACCTGGCACCTGGTCGGCCACCTGCAGAGCCGCAAAGCCAGAGATGCCATCCAGTTGTTCGACATCGTTCATTCGGTGGACACTCTGAAGCTGGCCAGGCGCCTGAATCGCCTCCTCCCTTCCTCCCCCCCAGGGCCTGCCCTGAGCAAGGTCGAAGGGTTGGGAGGGAGAAAGGGGGGGCGCGAGGGCAAGACCATGCCCATTTTGCTGGAGGCCAACGTCTCGGGCGAGGAGGGCAAGTACGGGTTTGCCCTGGACCGATGGGCAGAGGATAAAGAGCAGCGAGAGCGCTTTTTCACCATCGTGGAGGAGATACTGGCCTTGCCCCAACTGGAGGTGCAGGGCCTGATGACCATAGCGCCCATCGTAGCCGATCCTGAAGAGGCGCGGCCCTACTTTCGGCGACTGCGGCAACTGCGAGACGCCCTGGCCGAGAGGTTTCCAGGGGAACATTGGCGACATCTCTCCATGGGCATGACCGACGACTTCGAGGTAGCCATCGAAGAGGGAGCTACCCTGGTGCGCATCGGCCGGGCCATCTTCGGGGAGAGGCAAACGTGAAACGTGAAAACGTGATGCGTGAAGAGAATTCACGTTTCACGCTTCACGCATCACTGCTTGTGGCAGGAAAAACGGGAGGTCAAAATGGACTTACTGGTCCACTTTGTTGACGTTTTCTTCACCCTACTCAACCTGGCCATCCTGGCCAGAGTGCTACTGTCCTGGGTCAGGGTCAGCCCCTATCATCCTGCCGTAGAGTTACTCCATCGGATCACCGAGCCCATCCTGGCTCCTTTACGCCGAGTCATCCCTTCCATCGGCATGGTTGACATCAGCCCCATCATCGCCATGCTCCTCTTGCAAATCATCCAGCAAGTGCTGGTGGCGGTCATACGCGGTTTCTAAAACGCGGGGGGAAAGATGAGCCAGCTCAAGATCACCGAGGCCGGGGGCGGCGTGACTTTCGCCGTGCGGGTCGTCCCTCGGGCCAGCAAAAACGAGATCGTGGGGGTTCACGGCGATGCCCTCAAGATTCGACTCACCGCCCCACCCGTTGAGGGGAGGGCCAACGAAGCCCTCATCGCTTTCCTGGCCCAACGGCTGGGCGTGCGCAAGGGCCAGGTGGAGATCGTGGCAGGGGCTACCTCGCGTAGGAAGATGATCCGCGTCATTGATTTGTCAGCTCAGGAGGTGAAGGAGATCTTGTTGGGATAACAATGAAGGCCACGAAAGTACTCGCGTCTTTCGTGGCCTTTCGCTTAGTCGGACCGACATCATATTTGCAGTAGAGAGACTGCGGTCTCGGCGTCAACGATTTCAAATGCAACTTGTTCTGAGCGGCTGAGAAAGTGCCTGTTCTCAGAGATCAGGTACTCTGCGCCAACCCATTCAACGCAGGCGGCAATAGCAGCATCTTCTTCAGCGAAACCGAGGTTGATGTACTTCAAAATCAGCTCCTCTGGCGGCTCGGACCATAACACGGTGATGTTCTTGCTCTTGCTGATCAAGCGGAAGAACTCTCTACCTAGCTCATAGTGCCGCTGGAAGTTTCTCCTTACTTCCTTGACCACCATCGAAGGTGCGTACACTTTCAGATCGCCGAGTTGATCCATGAGCTTTGCACAGCTAGCATTATTGGCCGGAATGCCCAGAATGTACTCATTGCTATCCAGTACCAAACGAGTATCTGGGCTGATACTCTTCTTTCCAGATTTCTCGCCGGGTGGCGCGTAGTTCGGCGAGAATTTCTTCTTCGCTTGGCTCCTCGTAGCCATACTTGGCTTTCCTCTCCCTGATTTGAGCACGCAGTCTGGCTAATCCTTCCTCCCAGCCCCCTGGCTCGAACTCCACCAATTCCTTTGCTTCTCGTAGCTCCCTTCTCAGGCCTGCGGCCACCAGGTCGGACAGATCACGGAAGAGGCCCAGGTTCGTCAGTTTGACGGACTCATCGTACAAGTATTGGGGAACCTCGACGGTGAACTCTTTGGTCTTCACACTCATGCCTAACCTCCCGTAGCACTTTTCAACTTGATTATAACCCATTTTCTCGCATCTGGCAAGCCAGTAGCCACCGAATCACTTGGGATCCCTATCCCCCTCGCGGTCCACACCGCGCTGCCGCCAGCGTAAGAAACAAAGCCCTGATTGCCTTACTGGCCCGACGGCTGGGCGTGCGCAAGGGCCAGATGGAGATCGTGGCAGGGGCTACCTCGCGCCGCAAGATGATCCACGTCGTTGGTTTGCCGGGTCAGGAAGTGGAGGAGCGCCTGTTGGGATAAGCAGAT
>CAZVCJ010000111.1:0-13058 GCA_964625745.1 uncultured Anaerolineae bacterium
TCTGGCGAATCCCCACCAGGTCCCTCGGCACCGCGATGCGTTGCACTGCTCGACTGGTCAGCCTCTCCAGATCGGCCAGTTGTTTGAGAAGGGCCATCACCTGCATTCGGGTCGGCGTGTCCTGATAGAGGGCCTCCACTGCGTCCAGCCGCTGCTCCAGCTTATCCACGTCCAGCAGCGGCTGGTTGAGCCACTGGCGGAGCAATCGCCCGCCCATGGCCGTGACGGTGGCGTCCAGCACGCCCAGCAGCGATCCCTTGACCGCGCCGGTGCGGATAGTGCGGGTCAGTTCCAGACTGCGCCGGGTGGACGCGTCGAGGGTCATGAACTCGCTGGTGGAATAGGTCCGCAGATCGCTCAGTTGGGCCAGGGCCGCTTTCTGGGTCTCGCGCAGGTACTGGACGATGGCCCCCGCAGCGCGCACGGCCAGGGGCAGCCCTTCGCAGCCGTAGCCAGCCAATGAGGCCACCTCGAAGTGACCGAGGAGAGCCTGGCGAGCGTTACTTAGCTCAAAGCGCCAACTCTCGTATTTGGAGGTTTGAAGTTGGAGGTTGGATATTGGATATTGGATATTGGAAGTGTCCTGGATCAGGCACTCTGCTGGCCGCAGCCTCTCCAGTTCCTCCACCACCGCCTGTTCGATACTGTCACCGGAGAGTTGGGTGGTGGCGAACTCCCCCGTGGTGATGTCGGCGTAGGCGATGCCTGCTTTGTTGTCCTCTATCACCAGGGCGGCCAGGTAGTTGTTACGCTTTTCTTCGAGCAGGGTCGGTTCGACTATGGTACCCGGCGTGACCACTCGTGTCACCTCGCGGGACATCAGCCCGCGCGCGGTTTGGTCGCCTACCTGTTCCACGATAGCCACTTTGTGCCCTGCCTTGATGAGCTTAGCGAGGTAGCCGTCAACGGCGTGATAGGGCACTCCGGCCAGTGGCACCCGTTGGCCCTTCCCCACTGGCCGCGAGGTGAGGACGATGTCGCAAGCCTGGGCGACCATCTTGGCGTCCTCGTCGAAGGTCTCGTAGAAATCCCCCAGGCGGAAGAGGACGATGGTGTCGGGGTACTGCTTCTTGATCTGCAAGTACTGGTGGCGCATTGGGGTCAATCCCTTGGCCATGTCTAGTACCTCATCGTGTTTGTTGGTATAGCGACTTCGGCGAGCCGGAGTCCCCAACTTGTTGGGGGGCAGTGCAATGAGCCCGAACAAGTTCGGGACTCCGGTACGCTATCACAGCAAATCTGTCACCCATCCGATGCCCAGCTCGTACAGCTTGGCCGCGCGGGGCACTCCTGTGAACGGATCCCAACCCTGCATCTCGTAGTAGAGAGGTAGCGCGGCCTCCACAGCGGCGGGGTCTATCGGCGCGCCGGGGCCGAGGGGCTCTGCCATGCGGGGTGGCAGACGGTCGTCGGCCGGGGTGAAGCCCTGCCGCACGTTGAAGGCACGAGCCATCGTCACCAGCCGCTCGGCGGCCTTCCATAGCTCCCAGACATTGGTATCCCAACCGGTCACGGCCCGCACTGCTTCCACTACCTGGTCGTTGCGGTAGGGCAGGAAATTGCACAGGCAAAGGCAGTTGTCCAGGTGGCGACGCAGGCTACCGTAGATGACGGCCCGCACCTTATCCGGGCCGAGCCACGTCGCTGGCATGGGCTCCAGCACGCCTAGATTGCGGACACCGCCCAGGCCCGACTCATGCTCATAGCTACCGTCGAAGGCGTTGTGCATGTGATCGGCGCCGGTGTAAGAGACCGCGTAGCCCAGCCCTAACCCGTGCTGGATGCGGGGGTCGTGGTAGGGCAACTCCTGCCCTTTGACGTGGACGGCGAACTGCTCCGCGCCACCGCCGATTCGCTCCGCGGCCCGCTTCGTTCCCTCCGCCAACAGGTCGCCGATGCCCTGGCGGGCGGCGATCAATTCCAGCAGTTGCAGCATGACCTCTGTGTTGCCAAAGCGCAGATCCAGCCCGCCGGTGTCCTTCGGCGTCAGCAACCCTTCCTCAAAACATTCCATAGCGAAGGCGATCGTGCCTCCGACAGAGATGGTGTCCAGTCCCAGGGCGTTGCATCGTTCGCTGGCCTTGGTCACGGCGTAGACGTCGGTCACGCCGCAGTTGGCGCCGAGACTGACGGCGGTCTCGTACTCTGTACCGCCGTAGGCCGGGTCCACCGGGTACGGCTCGTCCAGGGAGGCGACCTTTTTGCAGCCGACGGCGCAGGCGTAGCAGCTCTCCATGCGGACCACGACGTGCTCCGCCAGGCCCTCGCAGCCCAGGACGTCGGCGCCGTCCAGATGGCCGTCGCGAAAGTTGTGCACGGGCAAGGCCCTGTCTCGATTGTAGGGGATCGTGCTGAGGCCAGTACCCAGGTCGGGGAATTGGCCCATCAGGTCTCGGTAGTTGTCTCGCATCCAGCGAGCCAGCGCGCTGACTTGGGCGGGATCGGCCAGGGGGATTTTACCGGTGCCGCGAACGGCGACCGCTTTCAGCCTCTTGGAGCCCATCACCGCACCCAGACCAGTGCGTCCTGCTGCGTGTTTAAGGTCGGCCATGACGTTGGCGTAGCGCACCAGCTTTTCGCCCGCTGGCCCGCAGAGGGCCAACCGAGCTCGCTTCTGGCCCAATTCCTCTCGGATGGCAGTGTGGGTCGGTTTGTTCTCCAGCCCCCACAGGTGGGCGGCGTCCCGCAGTTCCGCCTCACCGTCGTGCACCCAGAGGTAAACGGGCGACGCAGCCTGCCCGACGATGATGATGGCGTCGAAGCCGGCCGCCTTTAGCTCCGCCCCCCAGAAGCCGCCCACCTCCGACTCCCCCATCGCGCCGGTGAGGGGCGACCGGGCGCCGACGGCGTTGCGCCCACTGCCGGCCAGCGGCGCGCCGGTCAGCGGCCCACAGGCAAAGATGAGTCGGTTATCCGGGCCCAGGGGATCGGTGTCGGGGGATACCTCCTTCAGCAGATAGTAGGCGACGAATCCTGCGCCGCCCAGGTAGCGGCGGTAGAAGACATCGTCGGGCGTCTCGATGGTGATCTGCCCATCGGTCAGGTTGACGCGCAAAATGCGACGGTGGTATCCGAAGGACACTTCAGCCTCCTCTCCTTCTTGCCCTCACACTCGACAGCAAAGTAGTTGGCTAGCGATTGAAATCGCACCTATGAGGGCACTCCGTGCCGGGCGACCGCCTACGCGGTCGCGGAAATCGTCCACGCAGGCTTCGTCGTGAGCTCAGCCGAACAGTGGACGACCGGCGCACTCGCGCCCTCCAGAGGCGGTTTCAGCCGCTTCTTGCAGTTCAAAGAGCTCCTGGATACCTCTCTCTGCCAAATCCAGCAACTCGTGTATGACCTCACGGGCGAAAGGCTGGCCCTCAGCGGTGCCTTGCACCTCCACGTATTCCCCCTTGGCGGTCATGACCACGTTGAAGTCAACTTCGGCCACGGAGTCTTCTTCGTAGCAAGGATCAAGCACCGCCTGACCGTTCACCACTCCAACGCTGACGGCGGCTACGGGCGTTCTCAGGACGTCGGAGGGAAGCAGGCCGCCTCGGATGAGCTTATCCAGGGCGATGGCCAGGGCTACGTAGCCGCCCGTGACCGAGGCCGCGCGGGTGCCCCCGTCGGCCTGGATGACGTCGCAATCTACGGTCAGGGTACGCCAGCCCAGCCTCTCCAGGTTGACTGCGGCTCGCAAACTCCGGCCAATGAAGCGGCAGATCTCCTGGGTGCGCCCCCTGAGCCCCCTGGTCTCGCGGGGCGTGCGCGTGTGGGTGGAACGGGGCAGAAGGGCATATTCAGCCGTGACCCAACCCTGGTTGCGACTCTGGAGCCAGGCCGGCACCCTCTCCTCCACGGTCACGTTGCAGATGACGCGCGTGGCGCCCATCTCGATCAGGACTGAGCCCTCGGGGTACTGCACGTAGTTCGGCGTGATGATCACCGGCCTGAGCTCGTCGTTGTTCCGTCCGTCAACCCTCATAAATCACTCCTTACTTTACACTTACTTCATGCGTCCACGCTGCTACCGAGGGGTATCCTCGCCCAAGAGCGGTCTGACCACAAGACCGGGGCGAGGAAGCCCCTCTGTAGCAAGGGAGAAAATCAAGCGAGTTATTCGTCAGCGCGGACAGTGGGGGTCGCTGTCCGAAAAGTCGCCGCCGAAGGCCATGACCACTGCTCGGCAGCCCTTGCATAGCTCCAGGTAGGAGCAGGCGCGGCAAGGACCACGCATCTCATCCTCCTGAGCCCGGAAGCGGGCGAAGACCTCCGACTCCCACCAGGCCCTCATAAAATCGCCCTCGCCCACGTCGGACCAGCGCACGTGGCTGCACGGGAGCACCGCGCCATCCTGGGTGATGGTGATGAACTTGCGCGCCGCCGAGCAACCCCAGACGCCAGCACGATAGAGCTCCCCAGGAGGGCAATCGGTCAGCAAGTAGGTGAGGGAAGCGTCAATGGTGATTCTGGTTTCTGGTTTCAGGTTACAGGTTGCAGGTTGTGACTTGCGACCTGCGCCTAGCAACCTCTGTACCTGACGATATCCTTCGCTATTGAGCGACTCCCGCTCCAGCCAGTCGCTTTCGGTGGTCGGCGGCTTGGGGCGCAGGATGTTGACCGAGGCCGCGCCCAGGCGTTGCCCCAAACGGATCACTTCTTCCAGCTCGGCCAGGTTGCTGCGGGTCACCAGGAAGTTGGGACCCCACTGCAAGCCAGTTTCGCGACAGGCCTCGATGGCGGACATCGTGGCCTGGAAGTTGGGCCGGGTCTGGCGGTTGGTGTCATCGGTGACACCGTTGAGGGAGATCTGCACCTGGCCCAGGCCCGCTTCTTTGAGGGCGGTGGCCACGTCACGGGTAAGGCGATTGCCGTTGGTGGTCAGATTGGGCACGATGCCGTGCTCGCGGGCCAGGCGGACCATCTCCACGATGCGAGGGTGCAGCAGGGGCTCGCCGCCGCCCAGGGCCATCTGAAAAACCCTGGCCCTCCCCGCCTCGGCCACGACTTTCTCGAAGAGGGAAAACGGGGCATCAGCCGCCTCGACATCGGAGCCGGGCCGGGCGGAGTAGAAGCAGCCGGCGCAGGCCTGATCGCAGCGGCCAGTGACCGAGAAGTGAATGGTCTCCGGCGCTGCCAGGGAACGAGGCGGGGCAGTGGTAGCCGAAGCAGCGTCGCGCACCGCTTCTACCCTTCCCAACGCATCATCATCGGACGGGCCGTGAACGACGAACCCCTTCTCCAGCAGGTAGCCGACGAAGAAGACGGGATAGTCACGCAGTTCGCCCTTCAGCAGGAAATAGAGAGCGTCCAGGCCCTCCAGGTCGAGCAGGGCCGTCTCCGCCGTTTCCTGCTGGAACATCAGCGCGCCCTGGGGTTCGGGCCGCAGCACGGTAGCGGATGAAAGAGTGAACATCGCTCAGTAGATCATGTGCAAATCAACCTCGGCTCCCGCCTTCTTGGCCGCCTGTTCCAGGAGGAAGGTGTAGTAGTCGCACAGGAACTGGCCATCCTCCATCCAGCGGCCGGTGACGGAGAAGGTGGCGTCGGAGTTGAGCCGCACCCGCAGAGAGACGTTCATGGGGCGCTCCAGGTCTTCCTGCAGCATGTCGCCCCAGCCTTCTCCCCCGAAGGAGGAAGCGCCGAACTCCTCCATCTGCTTCCCGGCCCCGCGGGCGATGCGCCGGGCCTGTTTCTGCTCCTGGGATGAGAGCTTGCTAGCCTTCTCGAAGCTACAGCCCAGGAAGAGGACCACGCCGTCCAGGGGAATCTCGTCTTCGGAGTAGAAAACGGTCTCGTCCACCTTTTCCCCTGGGGTGAACTCGTAGTCGGCGTCGGCGTACATTGCTTTTTGCTCTTCGGGGAGCTCGAAGTGGAAAGTGCTGGCCTCGGAGAGTGCCTGGCGATGCGCGCCCACATAGTTGAGAAGGGCCTGGACGGCTCGCACGCCGATGCGCGGGGCGCGGTAGCTCTCAGGGTCGAACTTGGCGATCTGCTTGTCCAGGTAATCCAGGGCCTCGGTCCCCAGCTTGTCCTCCTCGTGGCCCTGCTCGACGATGAACTGGCGCAAGCGCTCCAGCGGCTCCTCGAACAGCAGGTAGTAGGAGCGGACGAAGTAGCCTGAGGTCAGGAACTCCCTGAGCAAAGTTCCCAGTTCCTCCGGCTGCTTCACCTTCACTTCGTAGGCGGCCTCCGAGGAATCAATCTCGTAACCGCTCCATCGTGCTTTCAACATTTGTTGGCCTCCTTTTTTGGTCTGATGGTCGGATGGTCAGGTGGTAGGATGGTCGGGCTTGCTCGCTTTGAACTTTGGTAAGCACTCACCCCTCCCTCTCAGGGAGGGGCTGGGGGAGGGTGGGTTTCCACAAATGGGCAAGATTCTATGTGGATTCGGCTCATTTTGACCTACGAAGTTCCACCCCCACCCCAACCCTCCCCCTGTGAGGGGGAGGGAGTGAACAGTGCTGCTCCCTCGCTCCTGTGCTCCTTGATCACTCCTGCCAGGATTCTCACTCCCTCGGCCATCTGGGCTTCGGAGAGGAAGCTGAAGGGCAGGCGGAGGTTGCGCCGGCCGTCTCCCTCCGACGCCTGGGCGAAGAAACGCACGCCCGGCGTGAAAATCACTCCCCGTTCCGTGGCCACGGCCAGCACCGCCTCGGCCTGCAACGGCTCGGGCAGGGTCAGCCAGACAAAGAAACCGCCGGCCGGGCGGGTCCAGCACACGCCGTCGGGCATCTCCCGCTCCAGGGCCGCCAGTAACGCGTCCCGCCGGGTGCGGTAGCGAGCCACCAGCCGGGCGATGTGCGGCTCCAGCCACCCTTCCTGGCAGAAGGCGGTCACCACGTGGGCCACGAAGGGATTGGCTCCCCCCTCGTTCCCCTTCAGCCCACAACCGACGATCCGCTGGATCACCTCCGGCTCGGCGATGATCCAGCCCAGCCGCAGCCCGGCGGCCAGGATCTTGGAGAAGCTCCCCAGCCGGATCACCCCCCGTCCCCCGGCCAACTCGAACAGGGAGACCGGTACTCGCCCCTCGAAGCAGAGGTCTCGGTAGACGTCGTCCTCCACCAGGAGCAGCCCCCGTTCAGCGGCCAGTCCCACCAGCGCCTCCCTGCGTCCCGCTGTCAGGGTGATGCCGGCCGGGTTCTGGAAGGTGGGGATGGTGTAGAGAAAGGCGACCCGTCGCCCGGTCCGGCTCAGCGCGTTCAGCCGCTCGGCCAGCGCCTCGACCACCAGTCCCTGGTCGTCCATCGGCACCTGTCTCAGTTCCACAGGGTGGTCGCGTAGGGTGGCGATGGCCTCGTGGTAGCTGGGGGCCTCCAGCAACACCACGTCGCCGGGGCGGGTGAAGAGGCGGGCCGCGGTGTCCAGCCCCTGGGCCGCGCCAGCGCAGAGCATGACGTTGGCCCGGGCGATGCGCAGCCCCTCGTCCCGCTCGACCTTGCCGATCAGGTAGTCGAGCAGTGGGCCGTACCCCTGTTCGGGGCCGTATTGCAGGGCCAGCCACCCCCGCACCCGCAGCGCCCGCTCGGTGGCGGCGATGATCTTCTCCGCCGGCAGGAGGTCGGGGTCAGGGTGGCCGTAAACAAAGGGAATCGTCTCAGCCGGCCCGCCGGCCTGCACCTCTTCCAGCGGGTCGAAGGGTTTGGGGACAGAGGCATTGTCAGGCATAGGTCATCTCCATGATTCACTGGGCAGAGGCACAGGGGAGCAGAGGAACAAGGGGCAGCACATTTACCACTCCTCCTCAGAGAAGACCATAGCGGCCAGCTTGGCGCCGGTTTCTCCTATGCTGACCTCCTCAGGAAGGCAATAACTCGCTGATGTGCTTATCCGCAGCGAACTATTATGGTTTCCTGACGCCCTGGCCCAACGGAAACAAAGGTCGCGGGGGCATCGGCCAGCTCCTCGATCCGCCGCACGTAGTCCCGGGCTGCCTGGGGGAGATCGGAGAGGGCCCTGGCGCCCCTGATGTCCTCGCTCCAGCCGGGCCACTCCCCGTAGATGGGCTTGCACTCAGCCAATACCTCCGCGCTGGCCGGGAAGCTCTCTAGCCTCTGTCCGCGATAATCATAGGCCACGCAGATTTTGATCGTCTCCAGGCCAGCTAAAATATCCAGCTTGATAATGGCTATCTCCGTCAGTCCGTTGATCTGGGCGGCGTAGCGCAAGGCCACCCCGTCCAGCCAGCCGCAGCGCCGGGGCCGACCGGTGGTGGTGCCGTACTCGTCCCAGGTATGCTCCCCCGTCCCTCGCAGCCAGTCGCCCACCTCGTCGAGCAGTTCGGTGGGCATGGGGCCGGCTCCCACCCGCGTCTGGAAGGCCTTGACCACCCCGACGATGTGCTCGATGTGCCGGGGGCCGAAGCCCAGGCCGGTGAGCGCACCGCCGGCGATGGGCGAGGAGCTGGTCACGAAGGGATAGGTCCCGTGGTCGAGGTCGAGCAGCGTGCCTTGCGCCCCCTCGCAGAGCACGTTCTTTCCCGCCCTCAAAGCCTGGTGAAGTATTAGTGAGGTATCGCTCACGTAGGGAGCCAACTGCGTGGCGTAATCCGCGAACTCCTCCGCTACCTCGTTGGGATTCAGGGGGGACTGGTGGTAGATTCGCTCCAGAACGGCGTTCTTGACCTCCACCGCAGCGCGCACTTTCTCCACGAAGGCGCCCTCATCGAGCATGTCCCAGGAGCGCAGGCCCGCCCTGGCCGCCTTGTCGCCGTAGGTGGGGCCGATGCCCCGCCTGGTGGTGCCGATTTTCCCCTCGCCCAGCGATTTCTCAGCCGCGCCGTCCAGGGCGACATCGTAGGGCATGATCAAATGGGACCCGGCGCTCAGCTTGAGCCGCTCAGGCGAGACATCAACGCCCCGCTCGGCCAGCTCCTCTATCTCCCCGCACAACGTCCTGGGATTCACCACCACCCCGTTGCCGATGATGCAGGTGGTGTGGGGATACAGAATCCCCGAAGGCACGAGATGCAAGGCGAATCTGTCATCACCCACGGTCAGCGTATGGCCGGCGTTGTCGCCCCCGTTGTAGCGGGCCACGATGTCAACTTCGGCGGCCAGCAGATCGGTTATCTTCCCCTTCCCCTCGTCACCCCATTGGGCGCCGACGATTACTGTAGCGGGCATCGGTCTACCTCCTCAAACAAATTTTAGAAACCAGGTTTTTCTCCTACTCGCATGATCGGACTCTTGCTTTTGGCGCCCCCGCAGTGCGAAAAGCCTACGTTCTTCAGCCAAAAACCTGGTTTCTGAGCCCCAGGATCTCGACAGCTAGACGGGCGTAGACTCTAGCGGCGGCCACAACGTCGTCCAGGCGGATCTGGTCGTCCACGGTGTGGGCGAATCGCTCTTCGCCGGGGCCAAAGCCTACCGTGGGGATATTGGCTCTCCCCATGGTGTAGACCCCATCGGTGGAGAAGGCCCACTGGCCAACCTTTGGCCAGTAGCCCAACGTCTCCCGGATGGCCTTGCTCGTAGCTTTCACCAGCGGGTGATCCTGATCCAGGGCCCAGGGGAGATAGAACTCCTTGGCCCGGCACTCATAGCCAGTGTAGCTGGTGGCTCGATACTCGGTGACTTTCACACTGGCCTCGACTCCCTCACGAGCGATTGTACCCTGGATCTCCGCCAGGGCCTTGGCCTCGGTCTCACCGAGCGTGAGGCGGCGATCAATGTAGAAGGTGCAGGTGTCGGGGATGGCGTTGCGGCTGGCGGCGGAGCTCTCGATCTGGGTGACGGCGATGCTTCCCTGGCCCAGGAAGGGGTCACTGGCCAACTGAGGGGCCAGGAGCTCGACGCCGAAGATCAGTCGAGCAGCATCGTAGATGGCGTTCCTTCCTCGGCCGGGAGTGGCGGCGTGACAGGACCTGCCCCACACAGTGACTTTCATTTCCAAACGACCCCGGTGGCCTCGCTTGATTTGCAGATTCGAGGGTTCCCCCAGGACGACGAAATCGGGTCTAAGCCCCTCTTCCTCGATCAGCACCTGCACAGCCAAACCTTCGCAGGGCTCTTCCTGGACGACACCCACCATGCAAAGCTCGCCAGCCAGTTGGATGCCGGTGTCAATGAGCAATTTGGCTCCGTAGACCATGGCCGCCAACGCGCCCTTCATGTCACAAGCCCCCCGGCCGTAAAGCACCCCACCCTCGACCTGGGCTCCGTAGGGATCGCGAGACCAGGAAGCAGGGTCGCCGATGCCTACGGTGTCCATGTGGCCATCGTAAATGAGTCTGGGACCAGCGCCCGCGCTCAGGCACCCGATCACGTTTCCGATGCGGTCGCGCCTCACGTTGGGGAAACCCACCCGCCGCATCTCCTCCGCCAGACGCTCGGACAGCGCCTTCTCCTCGGTCGAGACACTGGGGATGCTGACCAAATCCTGAAGGAAAGCAATCAGGTCGCCGCGATCCTGGGAAGAGAGATCAAACATAGTCCCATCTCCAAATTATGAGGGTTTCAGGTTTCAAGGTTTCAGGTTTCAGGCTATCCTTGGAAGTTGGAAGTTTGAGCTTTGAACTTCAATACGCTCCTCTGCCAGCCAGGACAGCGGGGAAGGTCTTCAGGGCGATTTTGAGATCCAGCAGCGCCGACCAATTTTCCAGGTAGTAGATGTCCAGCAGGCACATTTCATCGAAGGTGAGTTGGCTGCGGCCACTGACCTGCCAGAGGCCGGTGATGCCTGGCGAGATCTCCAACCGCCTGCGGTGCCACTCCTGGTACTGCTCCACTTCCGAAGGGAGGGCCGGGCGGGGACCGACCAGGCTCATCTCCCCTCGCAAGACGTTATAGATCTGCGGGAGCTCGTCCAGGCTGGTGCGGCGCAGGAACCTGCCCACTCGAGTGCAGCGTGGATCGTTGCGGATCTTGAAAGTGACGCCCACGACTTCGTCCCGGTCTGCCAGTTGAGGACGTTCCTCCTCCGCCCCCTGGCGCATAGAGCGAAACTTGTAGCAGACAAACCTGCGCCGCCCCCCTTTGCCCACCCGAACTTGTTTGAAAAGGACGGGGCCGGGGGAATCCAGTTTGATGGCCACGGAGATTAGAAGCAGCAGGGGAGAGAGAAGGGTCAACCCGGCCAGAGACACGAAAAGGTCACTGGCCCGCTTGAAGGCCAGGTTCCAGCCGGTGATGGATACCTCCTTGACGCCGATAATGGGAATCCCGCCCAGGTCCTCGATGTCCACCCGGCTGATGGCCAACTGAAAAAGATCGGGCACGATGCGAGCTCGAACCTGCTCCCGCTCACACTGGCGCATGATTCCCAGAATCTTGCGATGATGCATCCAGGGCAAGGTGATGATCACTTCGTCAATGGCTTTCGCCTGGATGACGCGGGGCAGGTTGTCAATCCCTCCCAGGGCCTTGAAGCGGCCGATGTCCGTGCTGTTCTTCCCCGGATCATCGTCCACGAAGCCGATGACCTGATAGCCCAGTTCGGGCTGGGCCACAATGTTGCGCATTAGCCTACGCCCCACTTCCCCAGCTCCGACTATGAGCACCCGATCCACCCCCAGGCCTCGCCGCATGCGGCTCTCCAAGACCCAGCGCTTGATCAGGCGGCTGAGCGAGAGTGAAGTGACGATTATCAGCCCTGCCCACAAGAACATCAGGCGAGAGTAGACCAGGGGGCGGAACCAGAAGGTGATGGCTGTTACGATGACGATGCCGGTGGTGGTGCCGCCGACCAGAGCGTAGACCTCGTCGAACCAGGAGGCGCCGCGAGGCTGGTCGTAGACTCCCCCCAGCTTGTAGGCCATCGTCAACAGAGCCGTCAACACCAGAGCGAAAGGTATGTACATTCGAAAGGGAGCATAGTTGGCAGGATCCACGGCGCGAAACCACTGCAAGTCATAGCGCACCCAGTAAGCAATGGCAAAGGCCAGGTTGATGAGCGCCACATCCATCAGGGCCATTATCAGGGAAACCCATCGCCGATATCGCTCAAACATCTCTACACTCCATCGCTCGCCGGTAGACCTGCACCGTCTCCTGAGCAGCTTTCGTCCAGGAGAAGCCTTTGGCCCTTTGCAAGCCCCGCTCCTTCATTTCCCGCCGAAGGGCCCCGTCGTCCAAAGCCCGCCTTATGGTCTCGGCCAGCCCCTCGGCATCCAGCGGATCCACAGTCAGCCCCGCCTCGCCCACCACCTCCGGCAGCGACGACGTGTTGGCCGTGACCACCGGCGTCCCGCAGGCCATAGCCTCCAGGGGCGGCAGCCCGAAACCCTCGTAGAGAGAGGGATAGACGAAGAGCTCCGCCGCGTTGTACCACAAAGGCAACTCGCTGACCGGGATGTAGCCGGGAAACATCACTTCGCCCTCCAGCCCCAGTTCCTCCACGCGGGCGAAAACGTCTTCGTAAAACCAACCTTTGGCCCCACCGATGACCAGCTTCAAGTCTGTAAGTCGGCGAGTGTGCAAGTTCGCGAAGGCTTCGATGAGTCTGGTCACATTCTTGCGTGGCTCGATGGTGCCCACGAAGAGGATAAACCTCTCCGGCAGACTCCGCTTCGACCGAAAAGCAGCCACTTGATCACCGGCCAGGGGACGGAAAGTTTCGTCTATTCCGCAATAGACCACCTCTACTTTCTCAGGCGAAACCCCCAGCAGGCGGATCACGTCCTGTTTGGTGCTCTCCGAGATGGCAATGATGCGCCTGGCCCTCCTGGCTGAGAGGCGGGTGAAGAGGCCCAGATAGAAGTTTTTAGAGCGCTTGAAACTCTCAGGATAGAGGAGAAAACTGAGGTCATAGATGGTAACCACCGCTGGACAAGGCGAGAGCAAAGGCGTGACGAAAGCCAGGGCGTGAAGCAAGTCCACCCTCTCTTTTTGCAAAGCGAAAGGCTGAACCACCTGTTCCCAGAAGATCCTGACCACGGGCCTGGAGGTGGGCAGCCGCGAAAGCTTCAACGCCAGCCCCGGACTGGCAAACCGCCCGTCGCCGATGAAAGCAGTGTAGCGGTTAGCGCGGTCCACGCGAGGCAAATGGGTAAGCAAGTTGTGGATGTACCAGTTGATGCCCGCGCCGCGATAGGTCTCTGCCAGGGACAGGAGGTGGGCGTTCAGGCC
>CAZVCJ010000112.1:0-13014 GCA_964625745.1 uncultured Anaerolineae bacterium
AAATCAGCGGGCAAGAAGTTGGTGATGACCAGTACTATCTCCAGGTTGTTGAAATCCACGGTGGGACGAATGTCGGCTTGCTGAAACATCTCAATGTCGCGCTGGTAGACGGCTGTAACCTGGCCGATAATCAACATCTTGGGGAAATTGCCGCCCAGACCGGAGGTGAGGACTATGTCGTTGACGTTAACCGTGTCCCGCTGGGGAATATATTTCATTACCAGGCTCCCGCCGACCTGACCCTCCACCACTCCTGTGGCCCGGGAGCTCTGGATCAAGGCGTTCACAGAGCTGGACGGGTCAATGATCAACATCACTTTGGCCCAGTTGGAGCCTACTTCGGTGATACGCCCCACCAGCCCCAGCTCGGTGACCACCGGCATGCCCTTTTCGATCCCCTGCTGGGAGCCTGAGTCAATGGTGAGGTAGCTTAGGAAGTTGCCAGGGTCGCGTCCGATGACCCGGCCTTTTACCTCGGCCGCTTTGTAACTGTGAGTGGGATTGGCTTGGGTGAAGCTTAGCAGCCGGCGCAGAGTCTCGTTCTCGGACTCAATCTCCTTCAAACGCACATTCTCTATCGTCAGGCTATCGGCCAGGTCGTGCAACTCTTCGTTGCGGCGACGCAGCTCCCTGAGATCCCGCGTAGTTTGGGTCAGGTCGCTGATGTTGTTGCCCAGGGAAGTTAGTTTCTCTTGAATGGGGACTATGAAGCGCAGCACTAAGTCTTCAATAGGCTGCAAGTCTTCGTTCTGATCCAAGGCAATTCCGGCCAGGCTCAGCGCGATTAGGATGATTAACACTGTGGATCTGGTTGGTAGACGCTTCACCAGAGCTCACTCCTTTGTTTCGACAACGGGCGGTCTCGGAAGCGGAAGCGGCCTTTGCCCGCCTCGACACAATCGCTCGATTGCCAGCCGTGACCGCTCCCTCTATTAGTCCAGACTGGACAGGATCTTGCTTAATTTGTCCAGATCCTCCAGGACCATGCCCGCTCCACGGGCCACGCAGGTCATCGGATCCTCGGCTACGTATACGCTCATCTTTGTTTCGTCGGACAGTCGTTCGGCCAGGCCCCGCAATAGACCCACGCCGCCAGCCAGGGCGATGCCTTGCTCCATCAGGTCGGCCACCAGCTCAGGGGGGGTTTCGTCGAGAGCATCTTTGACTAAGTCTACAATGATGTTCACGGAACCGGATAGCGCTTCCCGGATCTCTATACTGCTCACCTCGATTGCTTGTGGCAGGCCGGTGATGAGGTTGCGCCCTCGCAGGATGGTGGTCGTTTCCTCAGGCAGGGGATAGGCGGAACCTATTTCGATCTTCGTTTTTTCGGCCATCCGCTCACCAATGAGGATGTTGTATTTCTGGCGGGCGTATTGAATGATGTCTTCGTCCAGTTCGTCGCCAGCCACACGGATTGAGCGGCTGACCACGATTCCCCCCAAGGCAAAGACGGCCACCTCTGTCGTGCCGCCCCCGACGTCTACGATCATGCTGCCCATGGCCTCGGTGATAGGCAACCCTGCTCCGAGCGCGGCGGCCATCGGCTCTTCTATAAGATAGGCCTCGCGGGCCCCGGCTGAGATGGTGGCGTCGTAGGCGGCCCGCTTCTCTACCTCGGTGCAGCCGTTGGGGATGCCGACCACCACCCTGGGGCGGGGAATGGGAAAGATCACCTGGTCGTGCACTTTCCCAATGAAGTAGTGGATCATCTTCTCAGTGATGTCGAAGTCGGATATGACGCCATCGCGCAGGGGGCGGATGGCCACGATGTTGACCGGCGTGCGCCCCACCATCTCCTTGGCTTCATTGCCGATGGCCAGTATCTTCTTGGTCTTCTTTTCAATGGCCACCCAGGACGGCTCGTTGATTAAGATGCCCTTTCCGCGCACGCTAACCAGGGTATTGGCTGTGCCCAGGTCAATACCGATGTCCAGGGAAAACAGGCCCAAAAGGGCGTTTAGTGGATTAAACACTTATTATCCTCCTGTGGGCTAATGAGGTGCAATGCACTTTGAATGACTCTCCAGGCAAGAAGTGCGTTGCACCTGGCCTAAAGCTAACCAAATTATACCACAAATCACGCAATTGACAAAAAATCAACGGTGGGGTAGAATGAGGCATGAAAGGAGGTAAGACGATGGCAGAGAAAACGGTCGGAGAGGTAACGCACTATTGGAGCCAGATCGCTGTAGCCGGCATCAGACTCACCGCTACCTTGAGCCAGGGTGACACCATCCGCATCAAGGGGGCCACCACGGACTTCGAGCAGACCGTGGGCTCCATTCAGATCGAGCACCAGAATATCGAGACCGCCAAAAAGGGTCAGGAGATTGGCATCAAGGTCACGGGGAAAGTGCGCCGAGGGGATACGGTGTACAAGGTGGAATAGTGGATGTCCTAGCGAAGGTCCGCCAGGTCATTGAGCGGTGTGATCTCCTGGCTGGGGGTGGGACGGTGGTGGTCGGCGTCTCCGGCGGCCCCGATTCCCTGTGTCTGCTGCACGTCCTGAACCGCTTGCGTCAGCTTTACGGAATCGAGTTGCACGTGGCCCACCTCGATCATCGCATCCGGGGCGCGGAGTCGAAAGAGGACGCGGCTTTCGTGGCCAGGCTGGCTGAGGAGTGGGGCTTACCGGCCACCGTCGAAACCCGCGACGTGCCGCAGTTGGCCAGGGAGAGCAAGCTGGCCATCGAAGAAGCAGCCCGCCAGGCCCGCTACTCGTTTTCGGCCCAGGTCGCCCTGGCGGTCGGGGCGAAGAGAATCGCTGTGGGCCACAACGCCGACGACCAGGCGGAAACTATCGTCATGCACTGGCTGCGAGGGGCAGGGTTGGCCGGCCTGCGGGGAATGTTACCCCAGACCGATCTGGGAGGGATGCGCCTGGAGGCTGCCTGGCCCGATCGCCCTCCCCTGGAACTGCAAGTGATCCGTCCCCTGCTGGAGACGCCCCGCGCCGAGATCGAGGCCTACTGCCAAGAGCACGGATTGACACCCCGCTTCGATCACTCCAACCTGGACACCACCTATTATCGCAACCGGCTGCGCCACGAGCTGATCCCCTACCTGGAGAGCTACAACCCCAACATCCGAGAGGTGCTGCGCCGTTCGGCTCAGGTCATCGGCGACGACTACGACTTTTTGCAGGCCAGGCTGGAGCGCGTCTGGCCGGCGGTGGTCTCTTCGGAATCGGAGGAGGCCATCACCTTCGATCTGGCCCGCTGGCGGGCCTTGCCCACCAGTCAGCAGCGTTCCATCCTGCGGGAGGCCGTCCATTGCCTGCGCCGCTCGCTGCGCAACATCAACTGGATCCACATCGAGAACGCCCTGTCGGCCTTGAGGGCCAAGCCAGCGGGAACCCAGGTCACCTTGCCCCAGGGCCTGATGCTCTCCATCGGCTATCGTGATTTCACCGTAGCCGACGAGGGCTACGTGCCCCAAGTGGACTGGCCCCTTCTCCTTGTGGAAAGCCTGCCCGTGACAGTGCCGGGAGTTACGCAGCTACCCGATTCTGGCTGGTATTTCGAAGCGGCTATCATCGAGCGGAACGAGTTTGGCCAGACTCACCTGGATAATCCCAATCCCTGGCAGGCTTTTCTGGATTACGAGAGCACAGGCCCGGAGTTGGTGCTGCGCCAGCGTCGCTCTGGCGACCGTTTTCAGCCGCTGGGCCTGGGCGGCCACGAGAAGAGCCTCCACACCTTCATGATTGATGTCAAGATACCGCGCTACCTGCGGGATTTCATTCCCATCGTAGCCTCGCCTCAGCACATCGTCTGGGTGACCGGCTGGCGCGTTGATGAGCGGGTCAAAATCGCCGAGAGCACAGAGCGCATCCTGCATCTGGCCTTCCGCTCCTGCCTTGACGTTTGACGTTTCACGTTTGACGCTTCACGTTTCCCGTTGTCGTTTGCCTTTTTCGCCGAAAAGGTGTAGAATAGCCACGTCAACTTCATAGTTCGTTCTCCGAGCCATGTGACCTAAGGGCTGCAAATGCCTACGGCGCATGGCCGCAGTGGGTGCCTGCACCACCGCACTCCAACGGTACGGATGGAAACGCCCGTGCCCCCCGTGTTTGGAAAGGAGGACTGAAGCCACTGTTTGTCAGCGCCTTCTTTCCACCGGGGCGCTGATTTTTTATGGGGAAAGGCAGGAAAAGATGAACCAAGAAATAGCAACTCAAATCCAAGAATCATTAACCGAAGGCAGACTGCCATGCCCATCGGCCTTCAAAGTCGCGCGGCGGCTGGCAGTCAGTCCCCAGCAGGTGGGCGAAGTGGCCAATGAGCTCAACGTCAAGATCTCTCGCTGCCAATTGGGCCTCTTCGGACACGGATCCAACAAGGGCAAGTCCCTGGAGCCAGTGCAGGAGGTGGGAGAAGAATTGCAGGCGAGGATTGAGGGTGGGGTAGTTGAGGGGAGTCTACCCTGTGCAATGGCCTGGGGCATCGCCAGCGAGCTAACGATGAAGCGCCTTGACGTAGCCAACGCGGCTGAGAGCTTGGGCATGCGGATCACTCAATGCCAGTTGGGGTGTTTTTAGCGTGGGGAGGGAGATGAGTCAAAGAAGGTACTACTTCACCATCCGTGATCTGTTGATGATGGCTGCGCTGGCCGCTTTGGGTGGTGTGGTCAGCACCTATGTCAATGCCGTCGGCGACTTGTTTCAGTCCTTTCTGGGCTTTGCCGGTACCACCCAGTGGGCCGCCGGGTTACACGTCCTCTGGCTGACCCTGGCCGTCGGACTGACCGGCAAACAAGGGGCAGGCACTGTCACAGGCATCCTCAAGGGTGTAGTTGAATTGCTGAGCGGCAACACCCATGGTCTGCTGGTGGTGCTGGTGGACATCGTGGCCGGTCTGCTGGTAGACCTGGGCTTCCTCCCCTTCCGAAACAAGGACTCGCTCCCCGCTTATGCCCTGGCCGGAGGGTTGGCCTCTGCCTCCAACGTATTTGCCTTTCAACTCTTTGCCTCGCTGCCCGCCGATGTGCTGGCCTACGGCGCGATGGTCCTCGTTGGCGGGGTGGCTTTCGTCTCAGGAGTGCTTTTCGCCGGATTGCTGGGACGGGTGCTTCTCAACGCCCTCCGCCGGGCTGGTGTGGTCAAAGACCGCCCACCGGTCCCCATTAGCGGTGTCCTGGGCCGCTGGGCTGAGCCTGCCGAAGCCTTGTCGAAGGGCCGTCCTGTTTATCCGATTTTCCTGGCAAGTGCAGTCGTGCTCACGCTGGCTCTGGGTTTCTACCTGCGCCAGGCCCTGCGCGGTCCGGCCACCATCCACGTCGGAGGCGCGGTGCAGGCGCCCTACGACTATCCCCTGGAGCACGGCGACATTCCCCTGATCACCGCCGAGGCCACCCTGCGTAACGTTACCACCCGCTACACCGGCGTCCCGGTGAGGGAGCTGGTAGACCGCGCCCAGCCCCAGCCCAATGCATCCCTTCTGCTGATCCAGGCCTCCGACGGCTATGCCTTCTTCGTCAGCATGGACGAGGTGCGAGAGAACGAGAGTTTGCTGTTGGCTCCGCAGGGCAAAGGGGAGAACGCCTCCTATGACATCGTCGGGCCGCGCAACAGCAAAGCCTGGGTGCGGAGCGTCGCAGAAATGTCCGTCATTGGGTCAGCTACTCTTGAGGTCACTGGCGCCCTGGAACACCCATCACCCTACGACCCTGACGGCTGGCAATTCGAGATGGACAGCACGAGCCTTGTCCTGAGCCCCGTCGCTTGTACTGAGCCCAGTCGAAGTGAAGGGCTGGATGTGGGGGGAGGCCCGAAGAAATACCAGGGTACCCCCCTGGGGCAGGTGCTCCAGGCGATGAACCCCCGTCCCGAGGCGACGACCGTCCTCTTGTACACGCCTGCCCTGAGCCATGCCCTGAGCGTAGTCGAAGGGGTAGCCGAAGGGAATGGAGAGCCGGTCTCGATGCCCCTGGCGGACGTGCTGGGGGACGACGATTTGCGCATCTTCACCATCATTGGTGGAACCGATGTTTCCTTCGCCGTGGCGCGCATGGACGGAGAAGTGATCCTGTCCAAGATAACCCGTATCGAAGTAAGGTAAAGGTCGAATGATCTCCATCGAGGGATTGAGCTTTCGCTTTCAGGGAAGTGCCCAATATGCCCTGCGTGACGTGAACCTGGAGATCGCCCCAGGGGAATTTGTGGTCATCGCCGGCCCGTCGGGATGTGGCAAGTCCACCCTGGCCCTGGCTATCGGCGGTTACCTCTTCCGCCAATACGACGGGGAGGCCGCCGGCAAGGTAAGGGTAGCCGACATGGACGTGCGCCAATGTCCCATCTACGACGTAGCGGAGGTGGTGGGGCTGGTCCAGCAGAACCCTGAAGCCCAATTCTGCACGCTCACTGTACAGGATGAGGTGGCTTTTGGTCTGGAGAACCGCTGCCTGCCCAGGGATGAAATTCAGGACCGGATGGCCTGGGCGCTGAGTATCGTCGGCGCGGAGCACCTGGCCGGCCGCCTGTTGGCGACCCTCTCCGGCGGTGAGAAGCAAAAAGTCGCCATCGCAGCGATGATGGCCGCCAAGCCCCAGGTGCTGATTTTCGACGAGCCGACCTCGAACCTGGACCCCACGGCCACCGCCGAGGTTTTCCAGGTCATCGAGCACATACAGGCCAGGGCGGGCATCACCGTGCTGGTCATCGAGCACAAGGTGGACTACCTGTTGCCTTTCAAGCCTCGCCTGGTAGCGATGGAACAAGGCCGCATCGTTTACGACGGTCCCGTCACCGAAGCGCACCCCCCCCGATCGTTGCCTGCCCGGCGGCCCTCCCATCCCTTCAGCTACGCTCAGGGCAGGCCTTCGGCAACCATCGGCGAGGAGCCTGTCATCTGTGTGGAGGACTTGCACGTGGGCTACAACGCTGCGCCCGTCCTACGTGGCGTCTCACTGGAGATCTGGCCGGGAGAGTTCGTGGCAGTGATGGGCGACAACGGCTCCGGCAAGACCACCTTTCTCCAAAGCCTGCTGGGGCTGCTCAAGCCGACCCAGGGGCGGGTAGAGGTGTTGGGGCAAGACACTCGCCATATTTCCATCTCTCGGCTGGCCCGGCAGGTGGGGTTCGTCTTCCAGAACCCGGACCACCAGCTTTTTGCCGAGAGCGTCTGGCAAGAGGCCACCTTTGCCCCCCGCAATTTCGGCGCTCTGGACGAAGCGACCCAGGCGCGGGTCGAAGCACTGCTGGCCCGCTGTGGACTGGGAGACCGCACGCACGACCATCCCTACCGATTGAGCTACGGGGAGAAGCGCCGCCTGAACCTGATTTCGGTGCTGGCTTACGCCCCCCGGCTCATCCTGCTGGACGAGCTGCTCATTGGCCAGGATCCCGGCAACGCGGCCTTTCTCCTGGGCCTGCTACACGAGCGGGTGGAGCAGGGCGACACGGTGATCATGGTCAACCACCATCCAGAGGTTACCTGCCGCTACGCTAGCCGATTGATCTTTTTCAACAGTGGCCAGGCCGTTGTGGATGCGCCGACAGAGGAAGGGTTCCGACAATTGGCTGCCCTGGGGAAGG
The DNA here is from genome assembly GCA_964625745.1 of uncultured Anaerolineae bacterium. Classification (GTDB taxonomy): domain Bacteria; phylum Chloroflexota; class Anaerolineae; order VGOG01; family VGOG01; genus CAZVCJ01. The sequence continues at coordinate 7,538 of CAZVCJ010000112.1, forward strand.
AAGTCTACTTGCCCTCGACAAGGAGGCGGCCATGAAACCGCGCCTCACGTATCAGCCTGGCCATTCCATACTGCACCGCCTCCACCCGCTGGTCAAAGGAGCCTGGATGCTCTTTGGAACGATCCTCGTGTTCGTCGTCCCTGACCCGTGGGCGGTCCTGGCCGTGCTGGGCCTGGTGCTTGTGGCCTTCTCCGTGGCCGGCCTGCGCCTGGGCCAGGTACGGGGGACGCGGCTGTTCGTCACCACAGCCCTCCTGCTGGGTGGCCTGCAAATTCTGTTCGTGCGCCAGGGACCGGTGCTGGTGCAGATAGGACCGCTGGCTCCCACTATCGGCGGGGTAAAGGCTGGCGTCTACGTGGCCGGGCGCTTCCTGAGCGTGGTGTTTCTGAGCTATCTCTTTGTCCTGACCACCGATCCCAACAGCCTGGCCTACGCCCTGATGCAGGCAGGACTGCCCTATCGCTACGGGTTCGCTCTGATCACGGCCCTGCGTTTGGTACCGATTTTCGAGCAGGAGGGGCAAATCGTCTACAACGCCCAATTGGCACGAGGGGTGCAATACGACGCGCGCAGCCCACGCCGTTTCCTGACCCTGGCCCGGCAGTTCTTCTTGCCTTTGCTGGTCTCGGCACTGGGCAAAGTGGACGCCCTGGCTGTCTCGATGGAAGGCCGCTGCTTCGGCAAGTATCCTGGCCGCACGTTTCTGAGAACGGTCCACTTTACGCGGTGGGATGCCGCAGCAGCCATCCTATTGTTGCTCGTCACCGTGGCCACGGCGAGTGCGCTGGCCGTTCTTTAGCTACATGAAAACGTATCCAAGCACATCAAAGCGGCGGGGAGAACTGTCAACGGATTCCAGGATCGGATTGAACGGATTAGGTGCTCCACACGTGCGATTTCCGCTCAATCCGTTCCAATAAATCCGTTGACAGTATTCGCTCTCATCATTCCCCTGCTTTGGAGTGCTATGAAACGTATCGAGGAGAGCACACGATGTTTGCTTCCAAAACGTCCCGCATCTTGCTGATCCTGGCACTCCTGGTCATTTTGGTCGTTGGAGGCGGCGTCCTGGCCGCTGTCGCCGGTGTAAAGAGCCTTGCGCCTGTGCGCCTGGCCTTCCACTATCCCTGGAGCAACCTGGTCCAAGAGGCGGACACGATGAACCAGTGTTACGACTGTCACGAGCCGGCTGACTCTCACACCTGCAATTCCTGCCACGACGACCACGGCTCGGCTGAGATGGCCAACGTGCCCTTCGACGACCTGATCTTGCTCGCCGGCGACGTGCCCGATCCGGGGTACATCGCGGTCAACGACATCCTGCCCTACCGCGACCAGCCGGGCACCCATCTGGCTCTGCTCGATTTTCTGGCCGACCACGGCGTGACCGATTTCGAGAGCGTGACCCTGGCCTCCCGTGACGAGGGATTCGTGACCTTTGAGCGGCCCAATCTGACTGGCGAGGCATGGCTCATGCCCCACGTGGACGGGGTGCGCTTTGCCGCCGAAAACCTGCACATCTCCACCTGGCTGAAGGGCGTGTGGCGCATCATCGTCGTCGGCACGGAAAGGCCGCTGACGATGGATGGCTATCGCACCTCCATCGGTCGGCTGCTGCTGGGGCCGACCCGCTCGGTGACCATTGAGCAGACCGATGTGATGCTCAGGAGCGATACCGACGGCCAGGTGCGCAAGGGCAAGACGGCTTCGCGGATCGAGGGGGCGGGGCTGGCAGACATCGTCGGCGATCCCGACTTCGATACGCTTCTGGTTCGCGACGCGGAAGGGCAGGAGCACACCCTGACAGCCGCCGAAGCCAAAGGCGCAGTGCTGGCCCAAATGGGGCAGAAGGTCGTCCTGGTCCTACCGGGGCGCGGCCGGGCACAGTGGATAACCGATGTAGTCGAGCTCGTGTCGGAGGAGTAGGCCATGCCTGACAACCGTCCTGTCAAAATCCGAACCCTGAGCCTTCTGGCGCTCGTGCTCCTTTTGTGCCTGGCAGGCTGCGGGCAAGCCTGGGAGGCGACCGTCGTTGCCCCGGATGGTAGCGCCTTCCCTGTGGACAGCAAAGTCCTCGCCAGCCTGGCCGGCTTTGCCGAGGAGGGACAGGACCTCCCCCTGGAGTGGGTGCTCTGGACAGCGGGGCACCGGGTGATCGAGCGCCTGATCGTGAGCGAGCCGGAGGGCGCTCGGCACGAGTTCGACTGGGCGGCTGTGGCCAGCGACGCCTGGTGGGGAAAGGATGGGAAACTATCCATCGGTGGCGAATCGTTCCCGGTTTCCCACCTGGAGATCAAGCCGCCGCTCCTGCTGGAACAGGTCGAGGCGGACATCACCGACATCGCGCCGACGGTCGCCGTGGCGCTGGGTCTACCGTTCCCAGCTCAGGCCACCGGCCAGGCGCTGAAAGCACCCCCGGCCAGTCACGTGCTGCTCCTCTTTCTCGACGGTTTTGGCTACGTGCGCTACGTTGAGGCCCGCGACGCGGGGCTGATCCCCAACCTTGCCGCGCTGGACGAGCCCTTGGTCGGCCTGACTGTCTACCCACCCTGCACCAACGTGGCATCAGCGGCCCTGCTCACCGGCGCGCCGCCGGAGGTCAACGGAGTGGACCAGCGGGGCATCCGCAAGACGGAGGTGGAAACGTTATTCGACGTTGCCAGCGCCGCCGGGCGGCAGGTCGTGGCCGTCGAGGGCGAGGCGCTGGCCTTCAACCTGCGCAACTCCGCGATGCAGCTCTCCGGCGACCGCGACGGCAATGGCAGCACCGACGACAACGTGCTGGCCAACGCCCTGGCTGTGCTGGACGAGGGGATGCCCGACCTGTTCTACGTCCATTTCCACGGCATTGACGACGCCGGGCACACCTACGGCCCCAACGCGCCGGAAGAGGAGGCCGTCATCCGCCAGGTAGACGCGGCGGTGGGACAGTTGCTCGCAGCGCTGCCTGCCGATACACTCATCGTCATTTTTGCCGACCACGGGATGCATCGGGTCGAGCCTGCCCTGAGCGTGGCCGAAGGGGAAGAAGGGAGGTTAGGTAATCACGGAAATCTGATTGAGCGGGATATGTTCATTCCCATCTTTGTAGCTGCAAAATGAGGGGGTCTTTGGGAGTTGTTGTGGGGAGCGAGCCGGAGTCCTCAACTTGTTGAGGTTTGCCGCGCTGCCCCCTCAACAAGTTGAGGACTCCGATACCGTCACCCTGCGAAACCCCAAAGAGCCAAAATAAGCAAATACTCAGATTGAGGAGGAGAAGATGCGAATTAAAGTTGTTCTGACGATGACGCTGTTGCTGGTCCTGGGACTGGCCGGCTGCGGCGGTGGAGCTCCCGAGGTGGATTGGACCCTCGGCGTCAGCGGCGCGGTGAGCAGCCCGCTGTCCCTGAGCTATGCTGACCTGGCCGGCATGGCCCAGACTGACCTGAAGGATATCCTGATGGAGAAGTCGCTGGGGGAGGACACGACCGGCGACTGGAGCGGCGTAGCGTTGGCCGAGATCCTGACCAGGGCCGGAGCCGGCGAGTACGTGAGCATCACCGTCATTGCCGCCGATGGCTATGCCATCGAGATCAGCAAAGACGAACTGCAGGACGCCATCGTCGCCCTGAAGGAAAACGGAAAATGGATCGCCGAAGCCGACCCCGACCACGGCCCCATCCGCCTGGTCTGCCCCCACACACCGGCCAACCGCTGGGTCTTCCAACTGATGGAGCTCCAGGTGAACGCCCAGGCTGCCGGCGTGCCCGAAAACGCCGCCCTCAAGATCACCGGCAACGTGGAGACGCAGGTCGGCTGGACCGAGGAGAAGATCCGCTCCATGGACGCCATTGAGGCCGAGTTCACGAACAAGGAAGGTGTGACCGAAACTTACACCGGCGTGCGCATCGCCGACCTGCTGGGCAAGGCCGGCCCCAAGGCCGACGCCACGACGCTGGTGTTCGTCGCTGACGACGGCTATACCGCTGAGGTGCCGCTGGCCGACATCGAAGGTTGTGCCGATTGCATCGTCTCCTTCCGCAACCAGGGTGGCTTTAGCATCGTCGCGTCCGGCTTCCCCGGCAGCGTCCAGATCAAGGGCATCGTCGAAATCCAGGTCAGGTAGGAGGCTACCATAGACGAGATCCTGTCCGGCCTGACCGAGGCCATTCGCCTGATCTTTACGCTCGACCCGGCCCTCTTCGAGATTGTGGTGCTGTCGCTGCGCGTCTCGGGCACAGCGCTGCTGTTCAGCACGCTCATCGGCATTCCACTGGGCGCAGCGCTGGGCTTGAGTCGTTTCTTTGGGCGACGGATGGTCATCGCCCTGCTGTACACCGGCATGGGCTTCCCGCCAGTGGTCGTGGGGCTATTCGTCTACCTGATGCTGTCGCGCAGTGGACCGCTGGGGCAACTGAATTCGCCGCTGATCCCGTCGCTGTTCACCCCCGGCGCGATGATCGTCGCCCAGACTGTCATCTCCTTCCCGCTGGTGGCAGGCTTCACCATGGCCGCCGTGATGGGGGTGGACCCTCAGTTGCGCCTCCAGGTCCGGGCGCTGGGTGCTACCAACTGGCAGACGACCCTGGCCATCCTGACCGAGGCACGCATCGGCGTGATCGTATCCATCATCGCCGGCTTTGGCAGCATCATCTCCGAGGTGGGCGCGGTGATGATGGTCGGCGGCAACATCGAGCATAGTACGCGGGTGCTGACCACGGCCATTGTGCTGGAGACGCGCAAAGGCAACTTTGACCTGGCCATGGCCATTGGCGTAGTCTTATTGGGATTATCGTTTCTTACCAACGTGGCCATGCTCCGCCTGCAAGGCAGGACGTTCGACGCATGAACGACTTTATCTACCGCTTGCAGAACGTCACCAAGGCGTACGAAGGCCGTTGCGTGCTGGAGGTGGAAAACCTGAAAATCCACCGGGGTGAGATCTTTGCTCTGGTGGGTCCCAGCGGCGCGGGAAAAAGCACCCTGCTGCGGCTGCTCAACTTCCTGGAGCCACCCACCCAGGGCCGCATCCGCTTCCTGGACGTCGAGTTCAGCGCGGGCCAGCCGATGCCGCTGGCTTATCGCCGCCGGGTGACGACGGTGTTCCAGCGACCGATCTTGCTGAACCGCAGTGTGTGGGCCAACGTTAGCTATGGTCTCGGACTGCACGGCAGGCACGACCAAACCGACCGGATCGAAAAGGCTCTCGAACAGGTAGGACTGCGCGACTTTATCCGGCAGCGGGCTCGGACGCTGTCCGGTGGCGAGGCGCAGCGGGTGGCCCTGGCCAGGGCGATCGTGTTGCAGCCGGACGTGCTCTTGCTGGATGAGCCGACGGCCAACCTGGATCCCTACAACGTGGGGTTGATCGAGGAGATCGTGCAGCAGCTTAACCAGGAAGGAGATACCACGCTGGTACTGGTGACCCACAACGTCTTCCAGGCCAGGCGGCTGGCGCATCGCGTGGCCCTGCTCCTGGAGGGGCGGATCGTCGAGAC
>CAZVCJ010000113.1:0-12967 GCA_964625745.1 uncultured Anaerolineae bacterium
TCCTCAAGGCGATCAGGACTCTGGGCGCCAGCCGGGTCTGCTTCGGCAGCGACACCCCCTTTGAGTTGATGCACGTCGAAGTGGCCAAGTACAACGCCCTGTTGGATGGTGAGGTCACGCTGGAAGAGAAGCACAGGATCATGGCGGGCAACATCGCTCGTCTCATCAAGCTGGATATCACATAAAGCGGCACAGCTGGAACCAGACTCCCGTGTGTGTCATTGCGAGGAAGCGGAGCGACGAAGCAATCCCTAACCCACGATGGAGGGGATTGTTTCGCTCCCTACGGTCGCTCCTCAGAAACTTCCCCTCACCCCTGCCCTCTCCCCAAAGGGGCGAGGGAGCAAGCCCCCTCTCCCTCGCAGGGAGAGGGTTAGGGTGAGGGTGAGGCGGGTGAAAAGATGATGAAAGCAGGCATCATCTACAACGATTGGGACATCCGTGTGGGCGACGCGCCAGACCCACGCATCGGGCCGGATGAGGTATTGATCGTAACCGCCTATGCGGGCATCTGTGGCACCGATCTCCACATTTACCGAGGCGAGTTTCACGGTCGGGTCGAGTACCCTGCCATCCTGGGGCATGAGTTCGGGGGCATCATCCAGGAGGTCGGCAAGAACGTACAGGGTCTCAGGGTCGGCGATCGAGTCGTTGTAGATCCGATTATCCCCTGTCACAGTTGCCCCGCCTGCCTGTCGGGACACCTCAATGCCTGCCGCACGCTCAAGCTGCTGGGTATAGACCTGGACGGCGGGTTCGGGCAATACGTCGCTGCGCCAGCCAGCCACGTGCACCTGGTGCCCGATAGCATCCCCATGGCCTATGCACCGATGGTCGAGATGTATGCTCTGGGACATCACATCTTGCAGCGTGGGCAGGTGCAGCCGGGAGAAAGCGTGGCGATCCTGGGAGCAGGAAAACTGGGGCTTTCGGTACTGGATGTCCTATGTCACAGCGCGGGTGCCGCCCTGACGATGGTTGCCGACCTCCAACCCTTCCGCCTGGAGACGGCTCGCGAGCTGGGCGCGGACCATGTGATCAACGTCACGCAAGAAGATCCGCTGGACCGGGTGATGGAAATCACCCAGGGCGTTGGCGTGGACTGCGTGATCGAGGCGGTGGGCCATTATCACCTCGTTGAGGGACAGGAAGCGCCGCTGGCCCAGGCGGTCAAGATGATTCGCACTGCCGGCCGGATCGTTACTGCAGGGTTGGGCGAGCAACCGTCCGCCGTGCATTTCAAAACCCTCGTGCTCAAGGAAGCGCAGATCATCGCTTCGCGCGTGACGCTGGGCGAGTTTCCGCGCGCCATCCGGCTGATGGCAAAAGGACTGTTGCATCCAGAGCTATTGGTCACCGACCAGATGGCCATGAGAGACGTCACTACCGCGTTTGAGAAAGTAGATCGGGAAGACCCCAGCACCATCAAGGTCGTGTTGAACGTTCAGGAGGTATAGAGGGAATCACCGTGAAGTATTGCAAACTCGGCCAAACCGACATTTCTGTGTCTGTTGTGGCCATGGGCTGCTGGGCCCTGGCCGGGGACCAAACGTGGGGTCCGCAGGTTGAGGCTGACTCGAAGGCCACTATCAGGGCAGCGCTGGATGCCGGGGTGAATTTCTTCGACACGGCGGAGGGCTATGGGGATGGCGCTTCGGAAGTGGTGCTGGGCCGGGCTCTGGCGGGCCGTCGGCACGAGGCCGTGATCGCCACCAAAGTGAGCCGCGCTCACCTGTCGGGCGATGAGGTGCAGCAGGCATGCGAGAATAGCCTGCGGCGACTCCAGACCGATTACATAGATCTGTACCAGATCCATTGGCCCAGCCGCACAGTCCCGTTGGACGAGACCATAGAGGCGCTGGAGAAGTTGCGCCAGCAAGGCAAAGTGCGCGCCATTGGCGTCTGCAATTTCGGTGTGCAAGACCTCTCCCGCCTCTTGAAGGCTGGATGGGCTGAGACGAACCAGTTGCCCTACAGCCTGTTGTGGCGTGCCATCGAACACGAGATCAGACAGAAGTGTGTAGATGAAGGCATAGGCATTCTCTGTTACAGCCCCTTGGCCCAGGGGCTCCTGACTGGCAAATTCTCTTCCCTCGATGAGATCCCGGACGGCCGGGCGCGCACCCGGCTCTTTTCCAGTGACCGGTCACAAGCTCGCCACGGGGAAGGCGGTTGCGAATCCGAGGCGTTCACTGCCATCGAGCAGATCCGCCGCATCTGTGATAAAATCGGCCAGCCGATGGCCAAGGTAGCGCTTGCCTGGCTGTTGCATCAGCCAGGGGTAACGTCGGTGATCGCTGGAGCGCGCAGGCCGGATCAGATCACACAGACAGCTAGAGCGGCCGGCCTGGAACTATCGCCGGAGACCATCGCCGCGCTGGCCGAGGCTACGGAAGGAGTCAAGCAGAAAATGGGGCCTAACCCGGACCTGTGGCAGTCGGAGAGCCGGTTGCGATGACCATGAGTTTACCCTGGGAGCGTTTCAAGCAGGCCGCCCGTTTGAGCGAGCCGGATCGGGTCCCCGTTGCCCTCATAGTGGATAGCCCCTGGCTGCCCGGCTACGCGGGCATTGACACGCGCGATTACTTCCTCTTCCCTGACAAGTGGCTGGAGATCAACCTGGGGCTGCGGGAGCGTTTCCCCGACGCTGTCTGGCTGCCCGGCTTTTGGGTGGAGTACGGCATGGCCGCCGAGCCATCGGCCTTTGGCGTCAAGCTGCGCTTTCATCCCGACCGCCCGCCTTCCATCGAGCCACTGGTGGCCGACCTCGCCTTCTGGGCCGACGTGAAGCCGGCCAATCCGCACGAAGACGGGTTGATGCCCCTTGTCCTCCGTCTTTATGAAGTGATGGACGAGCAGTTGCAAGCCGAGGGATTGGGCATCAAGATGGCCTGCGCCCGAGGGCCGATGACCGTGGCCTCCTGGCTGGCGGGTGTGACACCTTTGATGATGGGCCTCATCACCAGCCCCACTGAGGTGTCCCGCATCCTGGACACGATGACCACGTCTATCATCCGCTGGCTGCACGCCCAACTGGACACGCTGCGTCAGCCAGAGGGCATCATGCTGCTGGATGACATCACCGGCATGGTGTCAAGAAGCCATTACGAAGAATTCGTTCACCCCAACATGCGTCGTATCTTTGATGAATTCGCCGGCTTGATTCGTGTCTACCATAACGACACTCCCTGCCCTCACCTGTTGGAGAGCCTGGCCGAAGCCAACTTCGACGTTTTCAATTTCAGCCATGAGATGGACATTGGCGAGGTCAAGGCGAAGATGGGGCGTCGGGTAGCGCTGATGGGCAACGTCCCCCCGTTGGACGTGGGGGTGCGTGGGACGCCTGCAGATGTGGCGCGGTGGGCGCGAGATTGTTTGGAAAAGGCAGCTCCAGGGGGCGGAATGGTCCTCTCCTTCGGCGGGGGCGTCTCGCCGGGTACTCCGCCGGAGAACATTGACGCCTTGCTGGAAGCGGCGCGTCAATGGACAAGGATGCCCTGATTAATGAGGCTCTCGTTACCTCGTTACCTCGTTGACTTGTTGCCCTGTGCAAAGACCTCTGGGATTGTCGCCTGAGGGGTCTTTTTTGGTTGCCGCAGGGCAGTCGCATCCAGGTGACTGATAGATCATCAGCGAGTTGCCCAGGAGCCGACTTGCCAATTGGCGGCAAATGTTCTACAATAAGACCATGACCCATCCCAAATGGCATCTGCCCGCAGACCGATACTTTGACCCCGACCCAACACAGCGGCGCACGGCGCGGGAGCTGTACGAATCGGTGGCCGACCTGCCCATCATTAGCCCGCACGGGCACGTGGATCCCCGTCTTTTCGCCGACGAGAATGCCACCTTTGGCACGCCGACCGAGCTTCTGATCATCCCCGACCACTACGTCTTCCGTATGCTCTACTCTCAGGGCATTCCGCTGGAGTCGCTGGGCATAGCGCGTCGTGACGGTGCGCCTGTTGAGCAGGATCACCGCCAGATCTGGCAGATCTTCGCCGACAACTTCTACCTCTTTCGCGGCACGCCCAGCGGCGCCTGGCTGGCCCACGAGCTTCACGTCGTTTTCGGTATCGAGGAGAAGCTGACTGGCGCGACGGCTCAAGCTGTCTACGACCAATTAGAGGCCAGGCTTGCTACTCGCGAATTCCGCCCCCGCGCCCTGTTCGGGCGGTTCAACATTGAGGTGCTGTGCACTACCGACGCCGCCACCGATCCGCTGCTTCACCATCAGACCATTCGCGATTCCGGCTGGAGCGGCGACATCCGGCCCACCTTTCGGCCTGACGCAGTGGTCAACCTGCAGACGCCGGGCTGGCGTGGCAACATTGACGACTTGAGCGAGGTCAGCGGCATCACTGTCCACTCGTACCCGGCCTTCATTCAGGCCCTGGAGGAGCGGCGGGCCTTTTTCAGGAGTAGGGGGGCCACGGCCACCGATCACGGCGCTCAGTCGGCGTACACGGCAGAGCTTAGCCCAAAGGAGGCCAACGCCATCTTTCAGCGTGCTCTGCGAGGCCAGGCCACGCCCGACGACGCCCACCGCTTCACCGCGCATACGCTCATGGAAAGCGCGCGGATGAGCATCGAAGACGGGCTGGTGATGCAGGTGCACTTCGGCTCGTGTCGCAACCACAACCAACTGCTGTTTGATCGCTTTGGCCCTGACATGGGGTGTGACATTCCGGTGCGGGCTGAGTTCACCCATCATCTGCAGCCGCTGCTGAACAAGTACGGCAACGACCCACGTCTGACCTTCATCGTCTTCACCCTGGACGAATCCGCCTATGCCCGCGAGTTGGCCCCGCTGGCCGGGCACTATCCGGCGATGAAACTGGGCGGACCCTGGTGGTTCCACGACAGCATCAACGGCATGGAGCGCTACTTCCAACAGGTGATGGAAACGGCTGGGCTTCACAACACCGTCGGATTCAACGATGACACGCGCGCCTTCCCTTCCATCCCCGCCCGCCACGATCTGTGGCGTCGCGCCAGCGCCAACTGGCTGGCCAGCCTGGTGGTGCGGGGCATCGTGGATATGGGCGATGCGCGTGAGATGATCCTGGATATGGCCTATCGGCTGGCCAGGCGGACTTACAAATTCGATGGAAACGACCAATGACCAATACCCAATATCCAATACCCAATAACCAAAAGCTAGAACAACTGACCGGCCTGACGATCTATCTGAACTCGGTGGTCGAGGCCGACGGCGTCACCTACTTCCTGGCCCGAAGCGACAGGGGCAAATGCTTCGGTATCATGGGCCATACGGTTGGCTTTGAGGGAGAACGGCGGGGCAACGTCATCCTGTGCCCGCTGACGGCAGCCAACGCGGCCGCCCTGCGCCAGCGACTCCCCTGGCTCCGACCGCAACCCCTGGGACTGCAAACATCGGCCGGCTGCGGCGACCGCCTGGGGCTGGCGACGCCGGGACACGTGCGGGCGGTGCGCAAAGCGGCCGGCATCGCCCCGATCTTTGCCCAGCAATCCATGCGCGAGAACGCCCGCACCGGCCGCACTCCCCAGCAGGTGATGGACGACGCCCTGTGGGGCATCTTTCAAGAAGGCTGGCGCCAGCCGTGGGGCGCGGATGCCGACCATCTCAAGACGACCGAGGACGTTGACCTCTGTGTGGCGGCCGGGTACACCTTCTTCACCATTGACCCCGGCGACCACGTGGACAACGAGGCCCACACTGCCTCCCTGGAGGTGCTGAAGGACAAGGTTCACGAGTTGCCTTGGGGCGAACTGGAGGATACACCGGATGAGCTACACGCGCGCTACCTGAATCGCCGCTTCGAGGTGGAGGACGCCGCTTCCGCTTCCGAGTTTGCCCTGGAGTTTGACCAGACCACGCTGGCGCGGGCGGCTGCCAAGTACGGCCGGGCCATTGCCCACACCGTCCGCATGTACCGCCACCTGGCCGCCGCCCCCCCTACCCCCCCTACCCCCCCAACGTTGGGGGGAGAGGATTTCGAACTGGAGATGTCGGTGGACGAGACGGAGACGCCGACTTCGATTGAAGAGCACTTCTTCATCGCCAGCGAGCTCAAGCGGCTGGGCGTGCAATGGGTGAGCCTGGCCCCGCGCTACGTCGGCCGCTTTGAGAAGGGTGTGGATTACATCGGCGATCTGAAAGTGTTTGAGGCAGAGATCGCTAAGCACGCTGCCATCGCCCGCGTCCTGGGACCGTACAAGCTCAGCATCCACTCTGGCTCCGACAAGTTCAGCATCTACCCCATCATCGCCCGGCACACGCGCGGGCTGGTGCATCTCAAGACAGCCGGCACCAGCTACCTGGAGGCGCTGCGCACGGTGGCGCAGGTGGAGCCGGCCCTATTCCGAGAGATCCTGGCCTATGCTGTCGAGCGCTACCCCGAAGACCGCGCCACCTACCACGTCTCAGCCGAACTGACCAAGGTTCCAGCGCCGGACACCCTGGCGGATGTGGGTCTGCCTGCCCTGCTCGACCAGTTCGATGCGCGGCAGGTGTTGCACGTGACCTTCGGCTCGGCGTTGGACCAGTTCGGCGACCAACTGCTGACGGCGTTGCGAGAGCACGAAGAAGTCTACTACGGGATGCTGGAGTTGCACTTCCAGCGGCACCTAGCGCCTTTTGCAATGAAGTAACGAGTTGATGAGGAACGAGGTAACGAGGGCCTCGTTACTCGTTACTTGTTGCCTCGTTGTCTCGTTGACTCGTTGCCTCGCCTCCAACCTCCAAAAAGGAGATCGCCCATGACTCAACCAATAACCAAAGCCATCGTCCCAGCCGCCGGGCTGGGCACACGACTCTTGCCGGCCACCAAGTCGCAGCCCAAGGAGATGCTGCCCGTGGGGCGCAAGCCGATACTTCAGCACGTGGTGGAGGAGTTGCAGGCTGCTGCCCTGCGCCAGATTCTCATCATCACCGGACGCCGCAAACGGGTTATCGAAGACCACTTCGATGCCGACCCCCAGCTCGTGGCCGCGCTGAAACAGGCTGGCAATGAGGCCATGCTGGCGGACCTGGACTATATCGAGGGAAAGTCGCGCTTTTTCTACACCCGGCAGAGCGCACCCAAGGGGCTGGGGGACGCGGTTTCGCTGGGCTCCGATTTCGTGGACAGCGACGACTGCGTGGTGGCCCTGGGGGATTCCCTGATCGCCGCCGAGGATCCCGCTTCCTTGCTACAAGCGATGATGAAGGCCCACCGTCAACTGAAAGCGGCGGCCATCGTAGCCGTGGAGAAGGTTCCTCTGGAAGATGCCTTTCGTTACGGCATCGTCAGCATCAACGGCGCTGAGCCTCCCCCCGGCGAGCCAGTGGCCATGACCGACATCATCGAGAAGCCAGCTTGGGGCACCGCTCCAACTACCCTGGCTGTGGCCGCGCGCTACGTCTTCAGCCCGGCCATCTTCGAAGCTCTCGCTCGCACGTTGCCCGACGAGCGGGGAGAGATCCAACTGACCGACGCTATCCGATTGCTGATCCATAAGGGAGAGCCGATTTACGCCTGGCTTCTCCCTCCGGGGCAGCGTCGCTACGACGTGGGCAATTTCGAGAGCTATTTTCAAGCCTTCATTGACTTCGCCCTGGCCGACGAACGGTACGGCTACCTGGTCCGAAAATACATCAAGGCCAAAGCCTATGAGCTCTGATCAGCGTCAAGCGGAAGCCGTGGTCTGCTCTGCGCCCGGACGGGCTGGGATCATTGGCAATCCGACCGACATGTACGGCGGGGCGGTTCTTTCGTGTTCGGTGGGGATGCGGGCGCGCGTGACCGTGACGCCTGCCTCGGAACTCGTGCTGGAAACGGGTGGGCAAGAATGTCGGATCGCCAGTCGAGATGACCTGCGTCCCCGGCGCGACCACTTCGACCTGGCGCGGGCTATCCTCGACTACATGCGCCTGCCGCCGCTGAAATGTCGCGTGCGCTACGAAAGCGAGGTCCCCTTGCGCAGCGGCCTTTCGGGATCCACAGCGCTGGTGGTGGCCTTGCTGCGAGCCTTGCTGGCCTGGCAGGGGGAGTATCCCAACCTTTACCAACTGGCCGAGCGGGCCCGCTACATCGAGTTGAATTATCTCAAAGTCGTGTGCGGCTATCAGGATGCTTACATGTGCACTTTTGGTGGCCTGAACTACATGGACTTCGGGGGCAAACAATTCTACCGCCATGCCGAGGCAGAACTCTTCGCCACCGTCGAGCCGTTAGCGGACTACGTTCGAGAGCTGCCCCTGGTGCTGGGCTTCACCGGCGTGCTGCATGACTCCGGTCAGGTGCACAAGCCGCTCCGCGAGCGCTGGCTGGAGGGAGAGTCGGCCGTGGTGGAGGGCTACAGGCGGATGACCGAAATCGCTCGCATGGGCAAGAAGGCGCTTCTCACGGCCAACTGGCCGCTGTTGGGTCGCTTGATGAACGAGAATCACGTCATCCAGCGCGACCTGGGTGGATCTGGCGAGTCGAATGAGAGGCTGATCGCTACGGCGTTGGAAGCCGGCGCGCTGGGGGCCAAGCTGGCTGGCGCGGGGCACGGTGGGACCATCATCGCCCTCTGGCCCTGGCCGGACACCACGCGGCTGGAGGAAGCCCTTCGCGAGGCAGGCGCATCGGAGATCTACTGCCTCCAAATGGCGCCGGGGGTAACGATTGAGAAGGATGAAAAATGAGCCACTTGTTTTCGGTCGAGGGTAAGAAGGCCCTGGTCACCGGTGGCAGCGCGGGGCTGGGACGCGCCATGGCCGAGGCGCTGGCGGAAGGCAGTGCGCAAGTAGCGATTGTGGGGCGGTCGGAGCGGGTCTTCGACGCAGCCGAGGAGATAGGTGCAGTCCCGATACAGGCGGACCTGGCCAACAGAGTGCAGGCGCTGGCTGTGGTGGATCGCGCCGTGGAAGCGTTGGGCGGGCTGGACATCTTGGCGAACAACGCTGGCGTCCAGTGCCGCCACCCTGCAGAGGAGTTCCCCCTCGAAGATTGGGACCATGTATTGGCGGTCAACCTGGACGCGGTCTGGATTCTGGCACAGGCTGCTGGCCGGTATATGTTGAAGCAGGGCCACGGCAAAATCATCAACGTGGCCTCTGCGAACAGCTTCATCGGGGGGATCACGATTCCAGCCTACGCTGCCAGCAAAGGGGGCGTGGCCCAATTGACCAAGGCCCTCAGCAACGAGTGGGCTGGGCGTGGGATCAACGTCAATGCCATCGCCCCCGGCTACATGGCCACCGAGATGACTGAGGCCCTGGTGGGCAATCCCGATCGGGAGCCTCTCATCCTGGCCCGCATCCCTGCTAGCCGGTGGGGCGCGCCCGACGATCTAAAAGGCGTGGTGCTTTTCCTGGCCTCGGCTGCCTCTGACTACGTGCACGGGGCCATCATCCCGGTAGACGGTGGCTTTCTGGGACGATAGAACCACGCAACACGCAACACGCAGCACACAACACGTTCGAGGAGGCAAAATGGCCAACGAATATCTGGAGAGCCTTTTCAAGTTATCAGGGAAGGTGGGCGTCGTCACCGGCGGTGGTGGAGTGCTGTGCGGGGCGATGAGCCGGGCACTGGGCCAAGTTGGGGTCAAGGTGGCCGTGTTGGACCTGATCCCGGAGGCTGCGCAGAAAGTGGCCGATGACGTCGTGGCCGCCGGTGGCGAAGCCGTCGCGGTGCGATGCGACGTGCTCGACAAGGCCAGTCTGGAGGCCGCTCGTGACGCTGTGCTGGATCGGTTTAACCGGGTGGACATCCTGATCAACGGCGCAGGCGGCAACAAGAAGCAGGCCACTACCTCGCCCGACCTGTCCTTCTTCGACCTGCCCGCCGAGGCGGTGCAGTGGGTGTTCAATCTCAACTTCATCGGCACGCTGCTGCCTTGCCAGGTGTTCGGCAGAGTGATGGCCGACCAAGGGGAGGGGATCATCCTCAACACCTCGTCCATGAACGCCTTCCGCCCATTGACCCGCATCCCGGCCTATTCCGCGGCCAAGGCGGCGGTGAGCAATTTCACCCAGTGGCTGGCGGTGCATATATCGCAGGAGTACTCGCCCAACATCCGGGTCAACGCTATTGCCCCCGGCTTCTTCCTCACCGAGCAGAACCGCTTCCTCCTCACCGACGAGGGGACAGGCGAGTTGACGCCTCGCGGACGGACGATCATTGATCACACTCCAATGGCCCGCTTCGGCGATCCGGAGGACCTCATCGGCACAGTGCTGTGGCTGCTTTCACCTGGCGCGGCCTTTGTGCACGGGGTGGTGGTGCCGGTGGATGGGGGGTTCAGTGCGTTCAGTGGGGTGTGAGCAAATGAGCAGATCCACAAATCAGCAAATCGGCAAATCGCAAATCAGCAAGAAGGAGATTGAACGGGAGTTCCGTTTGCTGTGCGAGCAGGTCGGCCGGCGGGGGGTGATCGGCTTCACCTCTGTCGAGGGAGTGAGGCTACTGCCGGAACAGGCGGCGTATTTGCAGCGCAAGCTGGACGGGCTGGGAGAGTGGCCTGTGGTGAGCGCAGCCGAACCATCGGACATCACCGCCGTCTCCATTGGCCTGCTGTATCACGAAGCGGAGATACTGGCCATCCCTGCTGGCTGGGTGAGTAAGCCGGCCGAGGATGGTAGCTGGAACCAGTACGCTCGCGCCTACACGGAGTTGAACCGGCTGCTCACCGGCATCGCCAGCCAGTTAGCGGAGCGGTTTGGGGGCGTGGCCGAGGGGGCCACGCTCGAAGGCTGGGTGGATCAGGTAAAGCACGTCAATGACTACTTCCCCCACTGCGTCTCCCACCGCGCCTTTGCCGAGGCGGCGAGGGTGGGCTGGCGGGGGAGGAGTGGCCTGGTGGTCACGCCCGAGGCCGGCCCCGCCCTGCGCTTTGCCACGGTGTTTATCCCCCAGCGGCTCTCTCCGGACAGCAGACACTTACCTGACTGCGGCGATTGCCACGCCTGCCTGGAGGTATGTCCCCTTCTGCGCCCGGAGGAGGGCTACCGCGAGAGATGCCGCCGTCGGCTGAAGGCGCTGGGCCTGGAGGACGAAGTGTGCGGCATCTGCGTGCGGGTGTGCTGGGAAGCGGTTATTCCTTCAAGAACAGTTCGATCACCGGCACCGCCACGGGTGGCTTCTGAACCGGCAGCTCGAGCGTCAGTGTGCCCGGCGTGCCTCTCATAAAAATAAGGCTGGCTTCCTGGCTCGGGTCAAGGACGTGCATTTTGATCTCCGATCCATCGTTGAGCAGTTGCGCATATTCGACCCTGTCTGCCAGGCCGTCGAGGTGGACATGGCGGAACGGCCACGAGAACAGGTGCAGGTACAGGCGGTTGCCGTCCCTTCGACTACGCTCAGGGCCAGTCTGCGTGTAGCGGCAACCGGGCGGCGGGGTGAAGTCACTGGCGGTGCATCTGTAGACCGAGCGGTCGTGCAACCGCATCCACTCGCCGATGCCGCGCAGCCGTTCAATCGCCCTGGGCTCAAACTCGCCGCGCGCGTTCGGCCCGACGTTGAGCAGCAGGTTGCCGCCCTTCGACACTGTGTCCACCAGCATCTGCACGAGCATCTCCACCGGCTTCCAGTCTAGGTTATCGCGGTCGTAGCCCCAACTGCCGTTGAGTGTCTGGCACGCCTCCCACACAACTGGCTTGCCACCCACCTCCATCCAGCCGCGCGGCTGGTACTGCTCGGGCGTCTTGAAGTCGCCGCCGATTTCCATCCGATCATTGACGATGATGCCCGGCTGGAGCTCGCGCACCATCGCCATCAATTCCTCCGACCGCCAGTCGTCTTTGCCCCTGCCCTTTGACCAGCCCCAATCCCGCTCCGAGTAGGAGAAGTCGAACCACATAATGTCTATCTTGCCGAACTGCGTCAGCAACTCGCGGGCCTGCCCGTGCAAGTACTCGGCGTACTTACGGATGTCGCGGTGCTTCTGCGCTTCGCGGAACGCTACGTCGTCGCGCATGGGATGTAGCCCGTCAATGGGGAACTCGGGGTGGTGCCAGTCAAGCAGGGAATGGTAGAAGCCTACCTTGAAGCCCTCCGCGCGGAATGTCTCCACCATGGGCCTGAGCAGGTCTTTCCCCCACGGCGTGTTCGTGGCCTTGTAGTCGGTCAACGCCGAGTCCCACAGACAGAAGCCGTCGTGGTGCTTGGAGGTGACGACGAGGTATTTCATTCCCGCATTCTTCGCCTCGCGCGCCCACACGGTGGGGTCGTAGAGATCGGGGTAGAAGTGGTCGAAATACTTCTGGTAGTCCTCGTCGCAGATGCGCTCGCGGTTCTTCACCCACTCGTGCCGCGCCGGCAGGGCATAGATGCCCCAGTGGATGAACAGACCGAAGCGATCGTGGACGAACCAACTGGTATCGCCGATAGTAGGTTCTGGATGTTTGGGCATGATCAGACTCCTTTCTCATTTGCTTGTTCTCACTATTATCCCACAATTTGCCCCAAAAGTGAAATACACCTTTTCTGACTTGACAGACCCTGAAAAACGTACTATGCTATGCATTGTCGAAGCGCTTCGATGAATGATGTCTTTTATGATATCTCCCAATTGATCCAGCAACTGGAGGCACAAGAACAGAGCGCACTGCAAGTGTTGTTGCCGTGTCGCCTCGTCGTGCACGGCAGTTCTGGCCCTTGCCGACGGGACGCCGGTGCGCCAGGCCAGTGAACGTGTGAGGGGGGAACCTACACTATCCAGAAAGCAAAGGAGATGTTTCTATGAAAAACTTTCGTCAGGAGAAAAATTCCTTATTATGGGAAAAGTACCACGAGACCGTGCGGATTGAACCGTGGGGCCCCGATAGCCTGCGGGTGCGGGCCACGGCAGCGGCGGAGATCCTGGAAGACCTGCCGGGCGGGCTGCTGGATCCCATCCCTGCACAAGCACAGATTGAGATCGGCGAGGAGCGTGCCGTCATCCGCAATGGCGCAATTTCCGCCGAAGTCCGTCCAGGCGGGGGCCGAGCCGATACCGGTCCCCAGACGGCAAT
>CAZVCJ010000114.1:0-12812 GCA_964625745.1 uncultured Anaerolineae bacterium
CGGGCGGCGCTTCCTCTTCTCGCTTCATGCGGTTGATGGCGCGGATGAGCAGGAACATCACGAGGGCGACGATGAGGAAACTCACGACGGCGTTAATGAACACGCCGTAGTTGATAGTCACTGCGCCTGCCGCCTGCGCATCGGCCAGCGATGCGTAAGGCCCAGCCGGGGAGCCTGTCTTGATCGAGACGAAGAGATTGGCAAAATCCACCCCACCCAGCAGCAAACCGATGGGCGGCATGATGACGTCGTTGACCAGCGAGCTGACGATGGTACCGAAGGCAGCACCGATGATAATGCCCACGGCCATGTCAATCACGTTCCCACGCAGGGCGAATTCCTTGAACTCTTTCCACATAGTTAGCCTCCTCACAACACCCGCCGGCCACCCTTGAGCTCATCTTGCAGAGTCCTAAGCGCATCCCACTGGCCAGTAGCCGCCAGGCCTGCCTGCTCGGGCCAACTGGTAGGGTCTGCCAGTGCAGTGAGTCCGGCCTCCGCAATGATCTGCCTTAGCCGCTTCACATCGGTTGAAGCCAGGTGCGCAAAGGTCATGATGCCCGCTGCCTGAAGCAAACTGGAAATCTTGGGACCAATCCCCTCGATGAGCTTCAGATCATCGGGCTCTATCGCTTTCAGGACAGGCGCAGCACGCCTTGCTATACCCTCCGGCGTCTCAACGACGTGAGACGGGGCTGCTGCCCCAGATTCTGGGGGCAGGGCTGCTGTCTCAGGTTTGGCTGGCGGGGCAGCTTTTTCCTTAGAGCGGCCTGGCTGCCACCAAAGCCACAGTGCCACCAGAACCAGGACTACCAGCACCCAAACCCACCAGGGGATGCGCCGGGCCTGCCTGGCCTCCACAACCGGGCCGGAGCAAGCTGTTTGCACCACGCTGGCCACCAGTAGAGCGACCAGGACACTGTATTTGCGAAACATGATTCTCCCTCCTTTGGCTTCAATGTTGCTGGGCCTCTGGAAGTTTGCGTGGGCGGCGCAGCGGAGTTCCGAGCTTGTTCGGGACTTTCGCGTGTCACCCCCAACAAGTTGGGGAATCCGACACCCTGACCAGGCGAAACCCCAGAGAGCCACGTTGCTAAACAGGATTGGATACACACTTGCCTCATTGCCAGGCCGGCATGCGGTCGTGGGTCAGGCTGCCACGGGCCGAACGATACCCGATCTCCCAGTAGGGGGCCCAGGCCAGGGCCACCACTTTGACCTGCACATCGCTGCGGCGGGGTTTGACGAGGTAGGTTTCGATCTCATCCAGGGTAGCAGCCCACTTCCCGGTGATAGCCACGGCTTCCTCTCGCATATCCCGGCGCATATTCTCGATCTCATCCTGCAAGCGGGCGATCTCTTCCTCGGATTCCTCGATATCCGCCCTGGCGCTGGTGGTGAGCCTGCGCTTGGTGGCAGCGCGCGAGAGGCCAGTCGTGCTGCGGCGGCGCCCGATTCCAAACAAGCTAGCCAGGCTTTCGCCAGCGGAGACCAGTTCCTCGCGTTTGCGGGCGCCGTATTCGGCCTGGTCTTCGGACAGCTCCCGCTCCTCACGGGCCAAACGGGTCTCCAGGCGGTCGAGTTTCTGCTCGTATTTTCGGCGTAGTTTCTCCACCTCGGCGTCCCGGTTTTCACGGGCGATTTGCTGCGACCGGACATTGAAGTCGCGCTCCGATTCGCCAGGCTGGCCGTAGAACTTCAGCACCGGGTTGTAGTACAGGCTCAACGCCTCCTCGTGGTAGAGGTAGTCGCTGAAGTCTTTGCCAAAGGCTTTGAGCTCGGAAGCGGTGTTGAGTTCGGATGGAATGAGGCCAAAAAGGGCATCGAAGTCAGGCTGATCCTCCAGATCGGTCGGGGCCAGACCAATGGCATCAGCATCCTCCCAGCGGATGATCGTACCCAGGTCGCCAGGCAGGATCAGGAGACCCACCTCCTTGCTCTCGTTGACGCGGCGGTTCCGGTCAACGAAGCTGACACTGCCCAGAGCCAGCAAGCAAGGTTCGTAGACCAGGGCCGTTTCCTCTGCTTCCAGGCGCTGACCCAGCTCTTCCTCCAGGTAGCCGAGGGCTCGGGTGGGGCTCAGGCACATCGGCAGGAAGACCTGAGGCAGGTCGGGGGGCAGAGTCGGAGGGGTGCTACTGTAGCCAGAGGGCACGTCTGGGGCGGCGGGAGCCGGCGCGACGGCAGGGGCAACGTCACGCCGCACAGCCGGGCGAGCAGACGCAACAACAGGGACGGGCGCCACTGCCTCGGCCTTGGTCTCGACCATCAGTTGGCGCACCTGGATGCGGGTGAGCGGGCCACGCAGATAGCTCATGGCCCAGCGCGTCTGGAAGATGACGGGGTGAGCTTCGTGGACGTTGTGAAGCAGAAAAACGCGGGAGTCGAGGGCGGAGATGGCGTGGCCGAACTGGCGGCGGTCGAGAGCACCACCAGCTTCGGTGGTGGCCGATTCCAGGCCGTCTAGCACGCGCATCTTATCTCGCTCGGTCTGGAGCTTGCCAATGAACCAGGTGCCCGCGTTAGTCAGCCCCTTGTAGTCCAGGTCAACCGGGTTCTGGGTAGTAAGCACCACTCCAAAGCCGAAGGCGCGCGCCTGTTTCAGCAAGGTCAGCAGGGGTCGCTTGGAGGGCGGATTGGCGACCGGGGGAAAAAAGCCGAACACCTCGTCGAAGTACAGGAGGGCACGCAGGCTGGTGGTACCCGATTGTTGCCGCACCCAGGTGACGATCTGCTCCAGCAGCAGGGTGACGAAGAACATGCGCTCGGCGTCGCTAAGGTGGGCGATGTAGAAAATGCTATGCCGTGGTTTGCCTGCGGCAGTGTAGAGAAGATTGGCGACGTCGAGAGGTTCGCCCTTTATCCAACCCTCAAAGCTGGGGGCGGCGATGATGTTGTTCAAAGACATGGCCAGGCCGAACCGATCCTTCTCGGGGAAGAAAGTGTCCACGTCGAAGACGCCCAACTGCCGCACTGGCGGCGATTGAATTGAGGTTATCAGCCGAGCCAGGTCCAGGTCTTCGCCCTGCCGCCAGAAGTGTTCGAAGATATTGGAGAGGAGGATGTGCTCGCGGCTGCGCAGGGGGTTGGCCTCGATGCCGACGAATCCCAGCAGCGCGCTGGCAGTGCCTTGGACTTGCTCGCGCAGCAGTTCCTCGTTCTCATCCCAGCTCAGAGCAGGCGCTTTGAGGGAGGCCAGGATGGAGACGGGCAGGCCGGCGTCGGAGCCGGGGGTGTAGATGCGGAAATCGGCGCTCTGCTTGAGCATGCGGATGCGTTCTGGACCTTCCCCCCAATCGGCCAGCCCTTTGCGCCAGATGTCGGCGATGTAGCGGGCGTATTCGCCCACGGTCATGCCTTTACGGCGGGCGTCGTCCACGTTGACCCAGGGCTCGAAGTCTTCGGGGCGCAGGTCGGGGAAAGTGAGCAGCAGGTTGGTGAGGTCGCCCTTGGGGTCTATCATGATGGCGGGAACGTTGTCAATGGCGGCCTCTTCCAGCAGGTCAATGCACAGGCCGGTCTTGCCAGAGCCGGTCATGCCGACACAGACAGCATGGGTGGTGAGGTCGCGGGCGTCGTACATGGCCAGACGGTCGAGCCTTTTACCTGCGTCCAGGTCATATTCCTGGCCCAGGTAGAAGGCGCCAAGCTTCTCGAAAGGTTGCATGATAACACCTCCGTCCGAAATCAGAGATCTCCCGGAAAGCCTCTGAAAACGCTCTCAGCCCCCGTCCCCGGGAGCGTCGCCAGCGAAGTCACCCTGCGGAAGTCGCCCCGGGGACGGGGCTTCGAGCACTCTCCGGGAAAGCTCGATCATGCTAGACAATCCAGCGTTAGCGACAACGTGACGCCCATTTTAACACAAAGCAGCAGACAAGTCAAAGCGCGACCCATCCCTAACTGCCCGTCACCACCGGGATAGTCCGCCCACACCAGGGGCACTGCCCGCCCTTCAACATATCCTGCATCACACTCAACCCCCATCGCCGGATCAGCAACTCCCCGCACCCCGGGCAATAGGTGTTTTCGTACCGATGCCCCAGTACGTTGCCCAGGTAGACAAAGTCCAGCCCTTCATCGCTGCCGATGTCGCAGGCTCGCTCCAGAGTCTGCAGTGGCGTGGGCGGGGCGGTGAATTTATAGGCGGGGTAGTAGCCGCTGCAATGCCAGGGGGTATCGGCGCCCAGCTCCTCGTGGATGCGCCCGGCGATGTCACGTAAGATCCCCTCATCGTCGTTGACGGTTGGTATCACCAGGGTGGTGACCTCAATATGCACCCCCGCTTTCCTGGCCTCCCGGCAGTTGCGCCAGACCTTCTCCACATCGGTGCCGCAGTGTTTTTTGACCGCTGCCGCGTGCCCCTTAAGGTCCACATTCATGGCATCCAGACCAGCTTCGATCAGCAACTCCAGTGCATCAGCGGTCATGTAGCCGTTGGTCACGTAGGTGTTGTAGAGACCACGCTCGCGGGCAAGCCTGAATACATCGAGAGACCATTCGAGGGAGAGGGTGGGTTCGTTGAAGCTGATGGAGGTACCCTGGCAGCCCCAGCGGACGGTCTCAGCGACGAAATCCTCTGGGGACATGTAGCGTCCAGGGCCAGGCGGCGATTTGGAGATGTTCCAGTTCTGGCACCAGGGACAGTTGAAGTTGCAGCTCCAACTGCCAACGGTAAGGGCCACACTGCCGGGGTAGAAATGATAGAGGGGTTTCTTCTCGATGGGGTTGGCTGAGAGGGACGAAACGTTACCGTAGATGAGAGTGTAAAGCGTGCCGCCCTCGTTTTGCCGCGTGCGGCACCAGCCCAGGCCGCCCTCTGCTATCTCGCACCGCCGCTCGCAGGTTAGACAGCGTACCTTTTCGTTGACCTGCTCTTGAAGCAAGGCTTCCCTGAAGTATGCTTCGTGCATCTTGGTTATCCGAGTAACGAGGCAACGAGGAACAAGTAACGTGGAAGCACAACAACCCCGACGTATCCAGCAATATCACGACTGCACCTCGTGTATGCTGCCGTATTCCTGTGCCAGATCAACGTCAATGCTCTCGTTGTCGGCTCCTGTTGGATGGCCCAAATTAACCGCGCCTGCGTGCCCCATCAGCCGCGCCATAGCCTCAGCGCGTTCCTGCTCAAGTTCCCACGAGTTCCCCTCGGTTCCCCTGAGTTCCCCTGAATTCCCCCACCTCAACCCCTCCAGCACCACCCTGAGATCATCGGGCAGCTCCGCCGTGAGCTCGACGTACTCGTCAGTGCGAGGCAGGCGGAAGCCCAGGGTTTGGGAATGGAGGAATTGACGCCGCAAGCTGCTCAGTCGCTGTTTGCGAAAGCCGTAGACGGGGTCTCCAGCCAGGGGGTGGCCGATGGAGGCAAAATGGACGCGGACTTGATGGGTGCGGCCGGTCTCGGGCTCGGCTTCTACCAAAGTGTAGGCGCGGGGCGCTTTGCCCCCTTCACCGCCGAAGTGCTTGTACTGAGCTTTGTCGAAGTGCTCCAAGACTCGGTACCTGGTGCGGGCCTCGCGTCCTCCCTCCATCACGGCCATGCGCTTGCGACGCTTCTTGTCCCGCCCGATGGGCGCCTCGATGACGCCCTGCACCGGGTCCAGGCGCCCCTCCAGCAAGGCCACGTAAACCTTCTTGACCTCCCGACGCTTGAACTGGCGCTGGAGGCGCCGCCGGGCTGAATCATTCTTGGCCACGATGATCAGGCCAGAAGTATCCTTATCCAGGCGGTGGACGATGCCTGGCCGCAGGACTTCGGCGAGCTCAGTCGAGCCGTCACCCTCTGCCCCGGCCAGATCCGGGCAATAAGCCAGGACGGCGTTGACCAGAGTTCCCGTGCGGTGGCCGTAGGCAGGGTGCACCACCATTCCCGCCGGCTTGTCCACCACGATGATGTCCTCGTCCTCGTAGACGATGTCCAGGGGGATTGACTCAGGCCGCACTTCCAGGGGCTCCGTCGGCGGGATGCACACCGCTACCAGGTCGCCGACCTCCAGCCGGTAGCTGGGCCTGGCAATCCTCCCGTTGACCGTGACCAGCCCCTCTTCGATTAGCTTATGGGCACGAGAGCGAGAGAGATCCAGCGCCATCCGGGCGACGTACTTGTCCAGACGTTGTCCGCCCTCGCCCACCCTCAGCTCGATGGTCTTTTCCACCAGAGTCCTCTAAAAAAGAACGACCGAGGCCATAGGCTCTCGGTGCGTTAAATACTGCATTCTTTGCATCCTCTCAAAGCAATCGCAGGAACTCCCCCGGAGTCAGTCCAGCATCCTTGATGATTCTGGACAGTGTTCCTCGTTTCATAGCCTTGCTGTGCCAGGGAACGGACACGAGTCTCTAATATCCAATTCCCCAATCCTCACCATGACGCAGAAGGTGGAAAGCCAAGATCACCACCCCTACGAAGATGGAACTGTCGGCCACGTTGAAGACGGGCCAGATTTTGAAATCAATGAAGTCTATGACGTGGCCATACTGCAGGCGGTTCAACAAGTTGCCCAGGGCTCCGCCCAACTGCAAGCCCAGGCTGGCCTGAACCAACCATTGCTCGCCGGGCAAGTGGCGGTAATAGAAAACGATGGTCACTATCACCACTACGGCGATGACCATGAATATGACCCCGTAATCGGGAAACAGCCCGAAGGCTGCTCCCGTGTTGGTCACGTAGGTCAGGCTCACCCAACGCTCCAGAGCGGCCACGGGATTCCAGGACTCGCCCGGGCTGAACCTGGTCATCACCGCCCGCTTGCTGATTTGGTCAATCACCAGGGTGAGAACGGCAACCACTGGCAAGAGGAACCCTCTCCACTTCTTCTCACGAGGCAAAAGACAAACTCCTCTGTGACCTCTCGCGCTGCTGCTGGCACTGGATGCACAGGGTAGCGTAAGGAAGGGCCTTCAAACGAGCAAGATCTATCCTGCTGCCACAGTCCTCGCACAGTCCATAGGTGCCTTCATCAAATTTTGTCAGGGCATCGTTCACTCGGCCCAGGAGACGCTGCAGATTCTGACGCAAGGCATGATTCTTAGTGTTTTCCAAAACCTCGGTAGCATCATCGGCTATGTGGGTGCTGTAGCCAGGGTTATCCTGTTCCGTCACCCCTATCCGCTCCAGATCCACTATCAGGCGTCCGCGCTCCTCTTCGAGCCGCTTTCTGAACGATTCATCAGCCCTACTCATCACAACCTCCTCCCATTCCATTTCACTATCAGGCTGACTTGGAGTCTATTGTACTCGATTGTCACCAAAAAAGCAAATCGCTTTCGTAGTTGAGGTGCCCGGCACTTCTTCAAGTGCCGGGCACCTGAGTCCTACTCTTTCAGCACCAGGCCCAAGGTGATCTCCTCACCTTCTATCTTGAAGTTCTGGGCGTATGCCTCGGCTGGCAGCTCACTTTCGACCAACTCCGTCGAGAGGGTCTCGCCCCTGACGTACTCGCTGAGCACCTCCATCACCTCCCACAGGGTGGGGCCAGCCTGGTAGTAGGTGGTGATGCGATCCTCGATGCGTAAGCCCGCATCCTTGCGCATGGTCTGGATGCGCCGCACTATCTCCCGGGCCAGGCCCTCTTGGATCAGATCTTTGTCCAGGGTAGTGCTGACAGCTGCCAGGTAGCCGGCCTCCTCGGCCACGGCGTAGCCCGCTTTAGCCTCGATTCGCACCTCCAACTCCTCAGGCAGAAGGTTCACGGTCTGCCCGACGATGTCCAGAACGACGGTCTCGCCAGCCTGCACACGCCGGGCCAGCTCAGCGCGATCCAGCTCGGCCAAAGCTGCCCGGACCTTGGGGAAGAAGGCACCATATTTCTTGCCCAAAAGATGCGCCACAGGGCTCACAATGTAGTCAACCACCTGGCCCGCATCCTCCAGGAAGACCAATTCCTTGACATTAAGCTCATCCAACACTTGATCGGCCAGACGGCGCAGGGACTCGGCCTCACTCTCACTCCGCACCTGGAACAGGGCCTGGGCCAGGGGCTGACGCAGCTTGAGCCCGGCGCGGTTGCGGGCTCCGTGCCCCAGGCTCACCAGGCGCATGACCAGCCGCGTGTCCTCCACCAGCTCCCGATCTATGACCTCCTCGCGCGCTTGAGGATAGTCGCAGAGGTGGACGCTTTCCGGTGCTGTCGCGTCAACGCTCCTCACTAAGTTCTGGTACATCTCCTCGGCGATGAAGGGCATGAACGGAGCCAGCAACCTGGACAGAGTGGTCAGGCACTCGTAGAGGGTGGAGTAGGCAGCCGCCTTGTCCTCGTCCTCCTCGCCCTTCCAGAAGCGGCGGCGGCTGCGACGCACGTACCAGTTGGATAGGTCTTCAACGAAGCGCTGGAAGGGCCGCGCGGCCCCTGTTACGTCGTAGTCGTCCAGGGCATTGGTTACCCCCTGGACTAGCAGGTGCAGTTCGGAGAGGATCCAGCGGTCGAGCGACGAGTAACGAGTCAATGGGTAACGAGTAACCTCGCTCCCTATCACCTCATTACCTGTTGCCTCATTACTCATTGCCTCCCCTGGCGTCCAGCCGTCAATGTTAGCATAAGTCACGAAGAAGGAGTACACGTTCCACAGGGTCAGCATGAAAGTGCGCACCACGCCGCCCACCAATTCGACGGAGAAGCGGCGATCGTTACCTGGCGGCGTGGCGGTGTATAGATACCAACGCAGGGCATCGGCGCCGTGCGCATTGATGACCGTCCAGGGATCCACCACGTTGCCTCTGGACTTGGACATCTTCTCGCCCTCTGCGTCCAGGATCAGGCCCAGACAGACACAGTTCTCGTAGCAAGGCTTATTGAACAGCAGAGTGGAGATAGCGTGCAGGCTATAGAACCACCCTCTAGTCTGATCCACCGCCTCGCAGATGAAGTCGGCCGGGAACTGCTCCTCGAACATCTCCCGATTTTCGAAGGGGTAGTGCCACTGAGCCACAGGCATAGATCCTGAGTCGAACCAGGCATCTATCACCTCAGGCACACGCCGCATGACGCCATCACAGTCCGGGCAGCGGTAGGTGACAGCGTCAATGTAAGGACGGTGAAGATCCAATTGTTCCAGGTTGTAGGTTGCAGGTTGCAGGTTTTCACCAGAACCTGAAACCTGAAACCTGAAACCTGAAACTTTGGACTGTAGCTCCTCGACACTCCCGATACACTCCTGCCGCCCGCACTCCTCGCAAACCCACACGGGCAAGGGCGTCCCCCAGTAGCGCTCGCGGCCCAGAGCCCAGTCTACATTGTTTTCCAGCCAGTTGCCGAAGCGGCCATCGCGGATGTGCTCGGGGTACCAATTGATCTGGCGATTGAGATTCACCAGCTCATCCCTGTAGCGAGTGGTCTCAATGTACCAGGTAGCTTTGGCGTAATACAGCAGGGGCATCTTGCAACGCCAGCAGAAGGGGTAGACGTGGCGATAGGTCCCCACTTTGTACATCAGCCCACGCCCCTGCAAGTCCTCAATGATCAGGTGGTCGGCGTCTTTGACGAACAGTCCCCGCCAGGGAGTAACATCGTCAATGAAAGCGCCGCGCAGGTCAACGGTATGCAGTACAGGCAGGTCGTACTCCTGGCCGACCTCCAGGTCCTCCTCACCGAAGGCGGGCGCGATGTGCACGATGCCTGTGCCGTCCTTGGTGGTCACGAAGTCGCCAGGAACCACGTAGCAATAGTCCTTCTCCACGGGTAAGAAGGTGAAGAGGGGCTGATAGTGCGCCCCAAGCAACTCCTTACCCGGCACGCTCTGCACAACCTCGTAGGGACCGTCCATCACCTCGTCCAGCAGTTCTTTGGCCAGGATCAGCCGCTCCTTCTCGCCCTCTCTTTCCCGTTCGACCATGACGTACTCGATCTGGGGATGGACGGCCAGGGCCACGTTGCCGGGCAGCGTCCAGGGAGTGGTGGTCCAGACCAGAAAGTAGGTGCCAGGCTCACCCCGCAGGGGGAACTTGACGTAGATGGATGGGTCTTCGGCCTCTTCATAACCTAGAGCCACCTCGTGATCCGACAGGGGCGTGCCGCAGCGAGCACAATAGGGTACAACTCGGTAGCCCTGGTAGATGAGGTCTCTATCCCACAACTGCTTTAGGATCCACCACACCGATTCGATGTATTCATTCTTCAGGGTGACGTAAGGGTCGTCCATGTCAACCCAAAAGCCGATGCGGTCGGTCAGCTCTTCCCACTCCCTGACGTAGCGGAAGACGCTCTCCCGGCACCGGGCGTTAAACTCAGCCACGCCGTAGTCCTCAATGGCCTGCTTGCTGTTGAGATTCAGCTCCCTCTCGATCTCCAGCTCGACCGGCAAGCCGTGGGTATCCCAGCCCCCCTTCCTCAATACATAGTGACCACGCATCGTCTTGTAGCGAGGGAAGAGGTCCTTGAAGACTCGGGCCAGGACGTGGTGAGTGCCGGGCAGGCCGTTGGCCGTGGGAGGCCCCTCGTAGAAGACGTAGCGAGGGGCATCGCGGCGAATCTCCAGGCTCTTCTCGAAGATGTTGTTCTTTTTCCAGAAGCGCAGTACTCCTTTCTCCAGCTCTGGAAAGTTGACTTTGCCAGGTACCTCTTTGAACATGATTTCTCCTCCTTCTGCTACTCAGAACACGGATGTGCAGGATTTGCGGATTTCCCCCCAGGCCACTTGATCCGTTAATCCTGCTAATCCGTGTTCTCCTCCAACGCAATCCGCAGCCGCTTGTTGATTCGCCCTTTGCTCTCGTGGCCCACCACATGGATCGTCCCCACCTCGCGGGTGTTGGCTACGTGGGTGCCACCGTCGGCCTGCACGTCCAGCCCCTCGATCTCCACCACGCGCACTTCCCGAATGCTCTCCGGCAACAGGTTGATCTTGGTGCGGATGAGATCGGGGATTTGGAAGGCCTCCTCGCGGGGCAAGATGCAGATTTTGACCGGACGGGCGGCAGCTACCTCGGCATTGATCTTCTCCTCCACCTCCTGGGCGAAGTCCACGCTCATGTGTTCCAGCTCGAAGTCCATGCGGGCTTTTAACGGCTCCATGTTGCCGCCCGTCACCAGGGCGCCGTAGTCGCGCCAGATGACGCCGCAGAGGATGTGCAGCGCGGTGTGGGTGCGCATCAACTCGTGACGGTGCTCCCAGTCCAGCACACCCCTGACCAGCGTACCCTCGGGCGGCGGCTCGGCGTCCAGCGTGTGCCACACCAGGTCGCCCTGCTTCTTGACCTTGACCACCTGGGCCTCGCCGTCATCCCACACCAGCCTGCCCAGATCGGACGGCTGTCCTCCGCCGCCGGGATAAAAGGCCGTGCGGGCCAGGGCTACCCGGTGGTCCTCAGTCACCACCACGGTGGCATCAAACTCCTTCACGTAGGAATCCGTCAGGTAAAGCAGATCGGTCACAATTCACCTCCATGAAGCTCAAGCTCAAACCACAGGCGATCCATGTAATCCTCGCATCCCACCGCCCGCCAGAAGGCCTGGGAGACGGGGTTGAAGTGGGCCACGTTGAGTTGTACAGTAGAGAGTCTCTTCTCCCTGAACCAATCCTGCAGGCCCTCGAAGAGACGACGACCAATGCCCTGCTGGCGCCAGGCCGGGTCCACGCAGATGTCGGAGACGAGGCCATAAGTGGGCGGCAGGAGCACGGGCGGATTCTCGCGCATCATACCGACGATGTAGCCCACCAGTTGCTCTTCGGCGTCGGCCACCAGGACACAGCAATCGTCATCCCG
Source organism: uncultured Anaerolineae bacterium (assembly GCA_964625745.1). GTDB lineage: Bacteria > Chloroflexota > Anaerolineae > VGOG01 > VGOG01 > CAZVCJ01. The sequence continues at coordinate 11,699 of CAZVCJ010000114.1, forward strand.
CAACCAAGACTTCAGCACGTCGGCCCAGCGCTCCTCCCCGTCAGGCGTGGGCTGAAATCGCGCATCCAGTGCCGCGTGATGACACATCATCTCATTCCAGAGAGGCAGGATTCCCCTTACATCTTTCCGAGTTGCCCGACGAATGGCTACTTGCGGCATAGACTCCTCTTCCATAAACAAAAAGCCCTCATCCCCAAGGGACGAGAGCCTGGACTCCCGCGGTACCACCCTAGTTGGCGTTGCCGCCCACTCTGTGAGGTACGTATTCATACCCCCGTCCTTGCAACGGAGGACGATCCCGGTCAGGTCTACTCATTGGTCTGTTGGTCAATTGGTCTGATGGTCCCTGGTCAATCGGTTTGCTGACCACCCGACGATCTGACCATTTGACGAACTTTCGGCTGACAGCTCCGGAGGGATTTTCGGCGAGGTTCCCGCATCCGGCTCCCACCTATCCCGGACTCTCTGAGCGTTACCCCCCGCCTACTCGTCTCCATCATCGCTCTGGGGAGAATATAACACAGAAACGGCGATTTGTCAAATTAATGTCCCAATATCCTCACGCTCTCCTGGCGGGGCTGAAGCACCAGCCGGGAAGCAGCAAAATGGCCTAGCAACTCCCGCACCCGGTTGCGTCGGGCCCTCATGCGCTCGTCTCTGGCCTTCCAGACCCCACTGACCTGGTTGATGGCTAAGCTGCTGTCACCCCTCACTTCGACGGAGAATTCTGAGGGGCTGAGGTTCGCCTCCTTCAGGCTCTGGATCAGATCAGCCAAGCCAGCGATCAGCGTGTCGTACTCCGCCTCGTTGTTGGTCATCTCTCCGTCGAAATCGAGCCGCGTCACCCGCCTCTGTCCATCACCGACCCTGATCAAGGCATAACTGCCATAGCCGGGGCCAGGATTACCCAGGCTCCCTCCATCGAAGACCAGCACGTAATCGGGCCGGCCCTCTAACTGACCGGCATCGAAAGCCACAGGTTTCCGAGCTTCAGATGCGCCCCCTGTCCTCTTGAATTCCTCCATGGTGGAAAGCTCTTCAAAAAGCTCTCTCTTCTCCACCTCGCTCAAGGCAGAAACGGCTGCTAATATCTCGGCCACGGCCTTCATCGCTG
>CAZVCJ010000115.1:0-12651 GCA_964625745.1 uncultured Anaerolineae bacterium
GGGAGAGGGCGGGGGTGAGGGGAAGTTTCTGAGTAGGAACGTTTCTTGCAACGCCTGTCCTGAGCTTGTCGAAGGGAAGCAATCTCCTCCTTAATGGGCTTACTCTTTGGCGCTGTAGACGCCAGAGAAGCCAAACGGCGCCCACGACGAGCGCAGCGATGAGCAGGGCAAGGACAAGGTTGGCCACGACGATGAGCCACTGGGGTGGGGTGGCGACGAACTCGGGAGTGAGTGCTTCGGGAAATCCCTCGGCCAATGATTCCAGGGGTTGCGCTTCCTCTGCTCGTCTGAGGAAATCGGGCGACGAGCGCATCAGCAGGAGGAGCAAGAGCATCCACAACTTATGTTCTGGGTGTCAAATGTTGGAGCCAGCCTATCGCCCAGGCGCGTACGTCAGTGTTGCTCTTGTCTCAAAACATCAGCAACCAGCCTGTGTAGGCTGGTTGCTGAGACGCCATTCCCTTGAAGTGTAGAACTGGAGTCTGGCGAATTTTTATCCTGCCATATCTTGCGGAATCTGCTCGATTGTCCCCAAGATGTGGGTTCGTAGTTGCCACTTCAGTGGCTTTTGCCCCGCCACCAACGACTGAAGTCGTCACTACGAACCAAAAACGCCAGTCGCACTCTAACTTTCATCAACGCGGATAGGCAACCTCGCTTTCCCACGCAGGTAGAGCGGGATCCGCTCCGGCGGTGCCTCGGCCGTAACCTAGTGACCGCCGTCGAAGGTCTCGTCTGTCCAGGCATTGGTCCAGGCTTCGCCGTGAGCGCTCAGCCGAACGGTCGTCCCACCAGGCAGGTAGACCTCACGGCTGCGAGCGCCCTCGTAGAGCACCGGGGCGACCCGGCGGCCGAATTGCTCGGGTGCAGTGCCGCTCTACGCATCCTGGCTGTCGAGAAAAGTTATTACGTCACGGTGAACACCGCGCTGACCGGCTGTGGGGCGCCCAGCGCCACGCCGCGCACGCCCGGCGAACAACCGCCGACGGTCAGACGGAATTGCCCCGGTTCCAATCTTTGCATACCTTCGTCGTCGAACAGCATCATCATCTCCGGCGAGATAGTGAACTCGATGGTCTTGCTCTCGCCCGGCGCGAGCCGCACGCGCTGAAAGCCAATCAGACTGTGGATGGGCACGGGGACGGAAGCCTCCAGGTCGCTCAGGTACACCTGTGCCACTTCTTCGGCCTCGACCGCTCGGCTGAGCGTTCGCGGCGAAGCCTGGCCTGTATTGGTCAGCGTGAAGCGGATCGGCAGAGCCTCGCCCGCCTTGACGGTCTCCTTCGCCAGCGTCAGGCCGCTGTAGGCGAACTGCGTGTAACTCAGGCCAAACCCGAAGGGGTACAGCGGCTCAGCAGTGCTGTAGCGGTACGTGCGTCCGGCCATATTGTAATCCTCGAACGGCGGGAGGTCGTCGAGCGACCTGGGGAAGGTCAGCGGCAGTTTGCCAGAGGGTACGGCCTGGCCAAACAGCACGTCCGCCACAGCCTGGCCGCCCTCCTGGCCCGGATACCAAACGAACACCACCGCTTGCACCAGGTCAGCCAAGTCGCCCAGCGCGATGGGGCTGCCGCCCGTGAGCACGAGCACGATCTTGGTGCCTCTGGCGGCTATTTCCCTGATGTAAGCCGCCTGACTATCGGGCAGCGTGATGTCGGAGCGGTCGCCCTCCTGTGTGGAGAGAATGGATGCGCCTTGCTCGCCCTCCATCAGCGGTGACGTGCCCATGCAGGCGATGGTCAGGTCGCTTCCCGCGGCCATGAAGGGCGCCCAGCTCATGGGGATGGCGTTGGGTGCGGTCAACTGGCAGCCGGGATGGTATTCGACCCTGATGCCTTCCGGGACACAGCCGACGATTCCTTCCAGAAGGGTCGTCAACGAGGCATTCAGGCCAAAGTAGTTGCCCAGCAGGACGTCCACGTTGGCCGCGGTAGGTCCGGTGATGAAGATGCTGCGCACCTGGTCGCCGATGGGCAGGACGTTATCCTTGTTCTTCAAGAGCACTACTGACTTAACCGCCGCTTCGCAAGCCAGTTGGCGGTGCGCCTCGCAGCCGACCACGCTCATCGGGATGGAGGCATACGGCACTTCCGAAGGCGGATCGAACATGCCGAGTTTGAAGCGCGTGGTCAGCGTGCGCGCCAGCGAGCGATCAATGTCGGCCTCGGTGATCAGGCCGCGCTCTACGGCCTCGCCCAGGTAGGCGTAGGTCGCGCCGCACTCGATGTCGCAACCAGCCTTGAGCGCCAGGGCCGCGCTTTCAGTAGCGTCCTGGGTGACTTGATGGTTGGTGTGGAAGTCAGCCAGCGCCCAGCAGTCGGAGACGACGTGACCCTGGAAGTCCCACTGCCCGCGCAGGATTTCACCCAGGAGCAGTTGGCTGGCGCAGCACGGCTCGCCGAGCAAGCGGTTGTAGGCGCCCATCACTGCTTCCACTTTGGCCTCGGTGACGAGTTTCTTGAACGCGGGCAGGTAGGTGGCGTACAGGTCGCGCCTGGAGACAACGGCGTTGAAGGCGTGGCGATCTTTCTCCGGCCCGCTGTGGACGGCGTAGTGTTTGGCGCAGGCGGCAACCTTCATGTACTTGGGATGGTCGCCCTGCAGGCCGCGCACGAAGGCCGCGCCCATCTCGCCGCTCAGGAAGGGGTCTTCGCCCCACGTCTCCTGGCCACGCCCCCAGCGTGGGTCGCGGAAGATGTTGACGTTGGGCGACCAGAAGGTCAAGCCGAAGTACTGTTGGTGGATGCCCTTGCGCAGCGCGTCGTGGTGCTTGGCCCGCGCCTCGTCAGAGATGGCCGTCGCGACTCTATATATCAGGTCGGTGCCCCAGGTGGCGGCCAGGCCGATGGCCTGCGGGAAGACCGTGGCCGCCCCAGCCCGGCCTACGCCGTGCAGGCATTCGCCCCACCAGTTGTAGGCCGGGATGCCCAGCCGCTCGATGGCTGGGGCGTCATAGACCATCTGCGAGACCTTTTCTTCGAGGGTCATGCAAGAGACCAAGTCGCGTACACGTTCTTGCAGGGTTAACGTCGTACCTTTGTCCACAGGTTACACCTCCAGATGTCGATGATTTACATCACATCAATCCCAATATATTCGAACCAATCGAAATCGGCGTTGTTCGTACTTGGCTGCCCATTGCTGCTGGCATACATGGCTACGTAGGCTCCTACAAAGCCACCCGCAACGGGCGTGCTCAGAATTCGCCCATCTACAGCTTCAGCAACAGGAAGCCACTTGTCTGGTTCGCTGGCGACATAGAAGCTGTACGCCTGCTCATGGGCTTCCACTTTTAGATACAATCGGCCAGCCCCAATGGGCTGCTCGGCCATGATTTCTTCTGCGCCATGGGCCCGTTTTATCAGGCGGACGACAGCTTTGGTTCCCAACGTGACAACCAAACAAAAGTGGAAATCGTTGTTCTGAACAAGAGCGAGACCGGCGCACTCGTGCGCGGTCTGCGGCTCGAATTCGAGGGCTGTCTGCGCCGCAAAGTGAATGTGCTGCTGCCTGCGCCCGACGAAACTTGGAGATGTGTGCTCCGCGAGTCGCTCGGGCCGCAGCCACAACCGCAGGTAGCCAGGTCGTTCACTCAAGCTCCAGAATTCATCGCGTGGGGTGCGCAAGAGGTTCCATTGAGGAGCAAGAACCGACTGGTCAAAGTGATCACAGGCCGAAGCAGCGAGCCAGCGGCATTCAGGCAGGTCAGGAACCGGGTATGAAAACTCGATTCGCCCGGTCCCAGGGCTTACGATCGGCCAGCCACTCTCCCAACGCACTGGGGCCAGGAAGGTTTCCCGGCCAAGATTATAAAAGTACCCACCGTAAGGCCGCATGGCCAGCAACACCATCCACCACTCACCTGTCTGCGTTTCGACCAGATCGGCATGGCCGGTGCCCACAATCGGATAGTCCAGCCCCAGGTGGCGGTGGGTCAAGATCGGATTGCCGGGGTTTGCCTCATACGGCCCGGTAACCACAGTGCTGCGCGCGATGGTCACCGCATGATGGTGTCCCGTCCCGCCCTCAGCAATCATCAGGTAATAGTAGTCCCGTATTTTGTATATGTGGGGCGCTTCAGCCCATACCGCCCCTTTTGCTGCTCCGTCCCAAAGGACCCGTGGCTCCCCTACCAGGCACATGTCTTCAAGGTCCAATTCCTGAAGCCAGATTTCGGTGTGCCCTTTGTATTGGCCATGAGTAGCCATACGATTGCCGACATACCAGACGCGCCCATCATCGTCAAAGAACAGGGATGGGTCTATCCCTGGAGCATTCTCCAGCCAGGAAGGCTCCGACCAAGGCCCGGCCGGATCCGTGGCGGTGACGATGAAATTACCCGCTTTCGTCTTTCCATCTACCAGGGTGTTGATCACGTAAAACACACCCTGCGAAAAGCGGATGGTCGGCGCGTACAGACCGCCAGAGGGACGTATGTTGTCGAGGGGCAATTGTGACGGACGATCCAAGACATGTCCTATTTGGCGCCAATGAACCAGATCACGGCTGTGGAAAACCGGCAATCCAGGAAAGTATTCGAATGTTGATGTAACCAGATAGAAATCGTCTCCAACCCGGCAAATCGATGGGTCCGGATAAAAACCTGGCAGGATAGGGTTACGAAAAGTTCTGGTCATTGTGCTATCACACCTCCACGTGGATTGGCTCATGAAACTTCATCGTCTAAAGTTTCCTCTGTCCCGCTGTACAAGTGGCACTTGACGAACACGTCGTCAACGTAGACATCCGCTGGTACTTCCTGTTTGCACATATCCATAACCAGAGGACACCTTCCTGCAAATCTGCAACCTGCTCTCAGGTATTCTTCGTATTCTATGTCAGCAAGTGTGACCGTCTTGTCCCATCGTTTTTTGGGATCCGCTTCGGGGATGGACTCTCGAAGCAATCTGGTGTATGGATGTTTGGGGTGCATCAACACCTTCTCCACCACCCCCATTTCAACAATGTTCCCTCTGAACATGATAGCGATTCGATCGCTCACGTAATAGGCGGTCGCCAGATCGTGGGTAATGTATAGCACACTCATGCCAAACTCTTCTTTGAGCGTTTTGAGCAGATTCACGATCGACATTCGCAAGGAAGCATCAACCATCGAAACGGGTTCATCCGCGATCAGGAGAGTTGGGTTTGTCAGCAAGGCCCTGGCTATGGAAATCCTCTGCAGTTGCCCTCCGGAGAACTCACTGGGGTACTTGCCAGAGAACTCCTCGTATGAAAGACCTATCGCCTTCAGTTTCTGAGCAATCAATCCAATGGCCTCTTTCTTATTCCTGGCTAGCTTGTAATTCTGGATCGTCTCAAAGAAATACCGATCGACTGTTCTCAAGGGGTTGAATGTCGCGAAGGGGTCCTGGAAAATCGCTTGTATGCCCTCAGTGAACCACACCTTTTCGTTTTTCGCGTCTCTCTTGCCTTCATGTACAATAGCGCCTGAGGTTGGTTCCTCGAAGCCCAGAATCATTCTGGCAGCAGTTGTTTTCCCGCAGCCGCTCTCACCGGCCAGGGCGAAGATCTCCGCCGGCTTGATGTAAAACGACACATTGTCGGTTGCCGTTATCCTGATCCTGGAGATCATGCTCCCCAAGGAGAAAACTTTGGTCAGATGATGGACTTCAAGAAGCTTCTCCATCTTCTCCTTCTCCGACTAACCAGCAGGCAACTTTGTGGTGGGTATGCAGGTCAATGAAGCTCGGCATCTGTTTGGTACAGATACCTGAAACGTAGGGACACCTTGGGTGGAAGGGGCAACCGCTGGGGAGATTTATAAGAGAAGGCGGACTTCCAGGTACACTCTCCCGGATCGTTTTGTCCCCAAACTTCGGCAGAGAGTTGATCAAATACCTGGTGTAGGGATGGAGAGGGTCGCCGAAAATTTCCTCGGTTGTCGCCTCTTCGACCATCTTTCCGGCGTACATGATACCGATCCGATCGGCGATGTTAGCCTGAACGCCCATGTCGTGCGTTACCAGGATGATTGTGTTTTTCAGTTTTTCTTGAATATCCTTTAGAAGCTGCACGACTCCCCTCTGGACAACGACGTCGAGTGCCGTGGTGGGCTCATCGGCGATGATGATCCGGGGCTTCAGAAGCGCCGCCAGGGCGATCGTAACCCGTTGTCTCATTCCACCGGACAACTGGTGTGGATAAGCATCCAGGATCTTCCGCGGCAGTCCCAACTCCGTAATATGTCTCTTGGCGATCTCGAAGGCTGCCTCTCTCGTCTTTCCGCTCACGTGGCTCACGATGAAATCCCGGTAGGTCTCTTTCAGCTTCATCACGGGGTTGAGAACGCTCATCGAACCCTGCGGAACGTAGGAAACATACTCCCAGCGCAGCCTTCTCCTGTCCTCTGCGCTGAGAGAAGAGACATCAACCTCCTCACTGTTCACGCGGTAGTAGACCTTCCCTCCCATCAGCCTCAACGGAGGCTCAATGGCGGCAACGAGCGCTTTCAGAAGTGTCGTCTTCCCGCACCCACTTTCGCCGGTGATCCCGTAGATTTCGTTCTCCCGGATCTCGAGATCGACCCCGTTGACCGCTTTCACCACCTTTTGGTTCCCGAGAACGTCGAGCACATAGAAGGCTTTCAACTGTTCAGTCCTGAGTATCGTCTTGTTCATAGCTCCCTCACTGCGCCCCGACACGTTGGATCCGTGTTCTGGGGTCCAGGTATTCGCTGATGCCGACCGAGAGCCAGTACAAGGCCACAAACAGTAAAACCGACAGGGTGACGGGTGTCAATACCCACCACCAGCGCCCGAGCAGGATCGCCTGATAGTTGATCGCCCAGTAGAGCATCGTCCCGAGCGTCGGGATGTTCATGTTTACCAGGCCAAGAATAGCGAGTGTGATCTCCAACCCAATCGCCCAGGCCATGTTGTTGATCAGGGTGGAGAACACCAGGGGCGTAGCGTAGGGCATGTACTCGTTCAGCACGAGGCGCAGAGTGCCTGTTCCAGAGAGAATAGCCGTCTGAGTGAACTCCCGTTCACGTAAGCTCAATATCAGCGACCGGATCACCCGTGCATCCCAGGCCCATCCGAAGAACGCCAGCAGCAGCCCCAATGTCACGAGATTCATCTTGTCTCGCACCAACATCGCCATCATAACGATGATGAGGAACAACGGTATCACCAGCAGGCTGTCGCTGATGAACATCAGGACTCTGTCCGTGCCTCTTCCCCTGTAGCCGGCAACCATCCCGATCAAAACAGCGATGACCCTCGAAACCGTTCCCGCAATCACCGAGATGATCAGCGAGTTGCGCACAGCGAATGTCGCTTGCCAGAAGACGTCTTGCCCATTGGAATCGGTTCCCAATAGGTTGGTCCACGATGGCTTTAGATCCCTCGGAACGACCATCCATAAGGTCGGGTCGTAGGGCGAGAAGGCGGAGAGGGTCGCGAGAATGAGCAACATGCACAGAACGCAAAAACTCAACGCAAACCTGTAATCCTTGAAAAGATCTCTGAGTACTCTCACGATGTCCGCGCTCCTTACATGTATCTGATCCTCGGATCGAAGAGGGGATACAGCAGATCAATGACGAGAATCGCCGTCGTGATGGCCATGATCGAAATAACCGTGATTCCCATGATCAGATTATAGTCTCCGGTGACGATGGCGTTGTAAAGCAGTCCACCGAGTCCGGGGTAGGAGTAGACAATCTCCGTGATCAGTGCCCCGCTGAAAATCTGTCCGAGCGACAGCGCAAGCCCCGTGATCTGCGGAAGCATCGCGTTCCGGATCACGTACCTCGACACAATCCTCCCTTCTTTGACGCCACCGAGTTTGGCGTATTGAACGAAATCTTCGGCGTTGACGTTCTGCACGATCAGCTTCATCGTCTGGAAGTTGATCGCCCCGCCGAGGATGGTAAGCGACAGGGCTGGAAGGAACGAGTGCCTGAGCACATCCTTTATGAAAGGCCAATTGAAGGCAACCTTTCTCCCAATGTCGGTCCCACCGGAAACCGGGAACCACCTGACGACGTAGGCCAACAGAAGAAGAAGCGCAAAGGCAAAGATGTAGTAAGGCAGCGGTCGGACGATCATGGCCACGGTGTCGAGGGCCCGCGACCAGCGCTTGCGGGAGAAGTAGCCGGCCAACCCTCCGATGATGTTCCCGATTGTCCAGGAGAGGAACGTCGTTGACAGCAACAGACCCCCGGTCCACGGAAGTGCTGTTCCGACCAGCTTGCTCACCGGCGTGGGAAACTGAAAGAAAGAGACCCCGAAGTCCGCATGGAACAACCTCTGCCAGAACTCGCCGTACTGCTGGAGCATCGATCCTTCGAGTCCGTACATCTTGGTAAGATCCGCGATAATGTCATCCATTGTACCAGGGTCCAGCGTTGAGCCCCGCGCTTGTAGCGCCGCAATCGTTTTCACGACAGGATCATTAGGCAGGAAACGGGGAATAAAGAACACGGCCGTGATCCCCAGGAAGATGACCAGAAAATACTGAATAAGCCGTGGAATGAGATACCGTCTTATGAACGTCAACGCTGTTTTCTCCTCTGCTTCTCCATCCGTTGTTAAAGAATTTCCCCGGGCGGGCTCTGTCACCCGCCCGGGGAAATTGGATCGAAGTCTGTTACGAACTATTTCCCGGTTGGCTCCAGGAACGGCGTCATGTACTTGAAGGGGCCCCAGTGCGTATAGGGCTGGGTGTAGGGATTTTCACTACCGGGCCAGTTGGTCCAGTAGTACTGGTCCCATCCGACAAACCCGATATACCCGAACGTCGGAATGCCCGGCATCTCCGTGACAGCGACCTTGAGACCCTCGATGCCGACCGCGATCACCGCTTCGGCGTCGGCGGGGTCGGTCTCGCGCAGCTTCTTAATCACGGCGTCCATCTCCGGGCTCGACCAACGACCCGGGTGCCCAGCGGCTACCTCTCCAATCGGCCTGATGTACGCGGAGTTCCAATGGTCGAGCACGCGATACAGGTCAGGGCCAGCACCCCATGGCTCCTGAGCCGGCCAGTCGCTTGAAACCTCAAAGTCACCGGTGTTGTACAGATCTGCCCGCGCTTCCGTCGGGTAGGGTTGCGCGTCGATGCCGAATTTCTTCCACTGCTGGGCCGCGGCTACGGCATTTCTCGATCCCATATCTGTTGTCAGGTCCGTATCGGTCAGAATCTCGATCTTCCAGGGGGTACCGTCCGGCAGGAGCCACATACCGTCCGCGTCCCTCGAGAAGCCGTTCTTCAGGAGCAGCTTCTCGGCAACATCGGGCGCGTACTTGTACCAACCGAGTCCGAACGCCTGATCCTGGGCAGCAGGATCATCCGAGACGACATAGCCCCGTCCTTTTGCGTATTCGACAATTCGCTGCGGTGCATCTGGATCATATGGCTTGAACGTCTCGCCGTTGCCCAGGTCCAGCGTAAAGTCGGCCAACCACGGCTCCATCGGTGCAATGAAGTTTTCGGGGTAGGAACCGAGCGACGGAATGTGGACCGGGCTCAATGCCCCAGTACCGTCAACGGCTACCCCCACGTACTCGGCAATATCAATTGCCAGCACGAGCGCCCAGCGGACTTCGCGGTTGTCGTACGGTGCTATGGTGAGGTTGAAGGCTATTCCGGTGATACACGGGTCGTTGTTCACAACCCAGGGGAAGGTCGGCTGATAGGCCCTGGAGGTGTCGGACTGCGCCAGCACGGCCTTGAGCCCATCCGACGAGAGATTCACGACGTCGGCCTGGTGAGTCAATTGGGCGAGGATCTTGGCGCCTTCATTGGCAAAGTATTGGTATACGATGTACTTGGGCTTCGGCTCGCCGTAGAGGATCCCCGTCGGGCTCTTGTCCCAATCCTCCCTCTTCTCCCAGATGGTCCAGAACCCGGCCTCGTCGTAGCTGTGCAGCTTGTACGGCCCAGTACCGACGAATGGATTGAACTCGAACGTGACCGGATCTTCCACCCCTTCAAAGATGTGCTTTGGCATGATCCACGTGCAGCCCCAACGATCGAGGAACGTCGTGTGGAACCGCGAGTTCGGCTGCTTTAGCTCGAGCACGACCGTGTAGTCGTCGGGAGCGGATACGGTGGCGACGTCGTTGGCGAAGAGGGGGTGAGCGTTGAAGCCCTCATACTTCATGAGCGCCTCAACCGTGAAGACCACGTCAGCCGACGTGAATGGCACACCGTCATCCCACGCGACGCCCTCACGGAGAGGAATCTCCAGGGTTGTGAAGTCGTCATTGTATATTGGGTCTCCTGCGGCCAGCCCATTGACGATCTCGCCCGTGGCAAAGTCAACAGTCCACAGCGGCTCGTTCGCCAGGGTCTGCGTTCCGCGATCTCGCCACTTCCAACCAACCCACTCGTTGAAGTTGCCGGGAGATCCAACGCGTCCGGTGAGGATATCAACGATCAGCGTCTCGCTTCTGGGCAGAACGCCAAGCACATCGGGCGCTTCTACTTTTTTCACTGGGACAGGCGTGGCCGTCACGACGACCTCCTTCTCGACGACGACCTGCTTCTCCACCTCGACGGTGACCGGCACCTCTTTCTCGACGACCACCTCTTTCTCGATGAACTCAGGGGTGGGCGCGGCACAGGCAGCCAGCACCGCCAGAGCAACCAACAATACTATTAGCTTTTTCATTTTCCCTTCCTCCTTTTTTTGTTCTGATTTTGGACCTGCTAACGATTAGGGTCATATAGCCTTAGTTCGATAGCCACCTCCTTTCCGACTTCGGCGATGGTGCTCATGTCCACTCAACGCACGAAGAACATCATCGGCGATGAGCCGGCCAGTGAGACGGTGCTTCTCAAGTAGCTCGTCCGCCAGACCCGACTCGCCGAACTCGTCGCGCACGCCCAGGCGCAGCAGCGGCGGCGCGTTGGCGATCCCAGAGACACATTCGGCGACGGCGCCGCCCAGCCCGCCGATGACGCTATGCTCCTCCACGCTCACCAGCAGTCCCACCTCGCCTGCCACCTGTCGCACCGCCGCCTCGTCCAGCGGCTTGATCGTCGAGACGTTGACCACGCGCGCCTCGATTCGGTCTCGCGCCAGCAGTTCTGCCGCCTCCAACGCTTTGCACACCGTATGGCCCGTGGCAAAAATGGCGACGTCTCCACCGTCTCGCAGCGTCGTCGCCTTGCCAATCTCGAAGTGGTATCCCTCGTCGAGCAAGCGTGGGACCGGGTAACGGCCCAGGCGCATATAGACCGGGCCGGGCCAGTCAGCAATGGCAAACGTCGCTTGCCTCGTCTCCACATCGTCCGCTGGCGAAACGACGGCCATGTTGGGCAGAATCCGCATGAGGGCTATGTCTTCCAGCGCCTGGTGGCTGGCACCGTCAGTGCCCTGCGTCAAACCCGCGCTGGAGCCGATCAGCTTCACCGGCAGCGAGGGATAAGCGATCTGAGTGCGGATCGGCAGGTAACAGACGCTGGTGATGAACATGGCAAAGCTGTTGCAATAGGGGATCAGGCCCGTCGCAGCCATGCCGGCGGCCATGCTCACCATATCGGCTTCGGAGATGCCCACGTCAATGAAGCGCTCAGGAAACGCGTCTCGGAACAGCACGGTGCGCGTCGATTTGTAGAGATCGGCATCCAGCACGACGACCTCCGGCCGTTGCGAACCGAGCTCGAGCAGTGCCTCTCCATAGGCATATCGCGTCTCTGTCGGTTCAGGCATCTCACCTATCCTCTGTCATAGCAAACGCAGCCTGCACCTCGCCGAGCGCGCGCCCGAACTGCTCCTCGTTCAAGGGAGCGTTGTGGAACTGCGGCTGCCCCTCCAGGAAGGAAACACCCTTTCCTTTCACCGTGTTGGCGATAATGACGGCCGGTTGCTGCGTCTGCTCGTCGGCCCAGTCCAGCGCGTCGCAGATCGCGGCCATGTCGTGGCCGTTGATCTCACAAGCAGCCCACCCGAAGCTGACCCAGCGTTCCCGAAGCGGATCGAGCAACTTGGCGCATCTGGTCTCATCCATCGCCTTCAGGCGGTTGCGGTCTACGATGGCCACGACGTTGCCCAGACAATGGGTCGCCGCCGTCATCGCTGCCTCCCAGACCTGTCCCTCCTGCAGCTCGCCGTCACCCAGGAGACAGTAGACGTTGTACGAGAGGCCCCGGATGCGAGCGGCCAGCGCTATGCCGTTGGCATAAGATAGCCCTTCCCCCAGGGCGCCGGTACAGCCCTCCAGGCCCGGCGTCTCGTGCATGGCTGGGTGGCCCTGAAGGCGGCTGCCCAACTGCTTCAGCGTCGCCAGTTCCTCCAATGGAAAGACACCCAGCATGGCCAGCGCCACGTACTGCGCGGGCACCGAGTGGCCCTTGCTCATCACAAATCGGTCGCGTTCAGACCAGTCAGGGTCGTGGGGGTCGTAGCGCATCTTGTAGAAGTAGAGCGCCGTGACGATGTCGGCGACAGAGAGCGAGCCGCCAAAGTGGTGTGTCTTGTTTGGCCCCATCATAGTGATGATGTGCCAGCGCAACTCGGCCACCTTGCTGCGCAGCTCGGCGAGTCTGTCTGGTGAAACCGTCATCCCACTCTCTCGGTCCCTTGCGTAGCGATGATACTACCAGAGCATCGGCGCATCTGTCCCCCTAGCAGCCTGTCGGAGAGGGCGTGCTCCCAGACTTCGGAAGTCTTGATCTGAG
>CAZVCJ010000116.1:0-12622 GCA_964625745.1 uncultured Anaerolineae bacterium
CTGGGCTCAGGACAGGCTTCGCGAATTAACACGAAAAAGGGAAAATTAGTGAAAACTCGTGTAATTCGTGGCAAAAAGCCAGACGGTTGTTATGACATTGCATAAGGAGGCATCTCATGAAAGGCAAAGTACGCTTACTCACGATCCTGTCCCTGGCTCTATTGGGGACGCTGTTGCTGGCGGCAAAGCCCCTGGCCCAAAGCAACTTCACATCCTGTCTGGCCATCCTCCGCAGCGGGGGCTCCACGGGCGATGGCGTCTACACCATTGACCCGGATGGCCTTGGCGGGCAGGACCCGGTCCAGGTCTACTGCGATATGACCACCGACGGTGGGGGCTGGACACTGGTCGGCTCGACGCGGGATCTGACCTTCAACGATCAGGCCAGCGCCTACTACGCCGACCTGGCCACGCTGAGCCCGGCTGAGGGGCACGAGGGGGTCTGGGACGGCATGCGGCCGGTGTCCCAGGGCGAAGCCACAGACATACGTTTCTCCTGCCGCGACGAGGCATACACAGGTGCGTTCGACGTTGACCTGGCCTTCTACGGCATCCCCTGGTATGACGAAATCACGGCCTCTTCCAGTGACGCGGACGTCTGCTTTGAAGAGGGGAACGGCGCTGGCCAAACCCTCCCCCCTCCGGCGCGCCAGAACCTGCTGACCGGCGCGAGCCGGCCCCTGGGCGATCAGTGGGACAATGGCTACCTGGAGGGCGAGGACGGGTGCGACTCCACGGACGACTTTACGGTTGATTTCGACGATCGGGGAATGGACAGTGACCAGGCCGACGGCACGGACTGGGGCGAAGACGATGACGCACGCAAATGTGGACGAGACTATATCTCTGGCGGCACCTGGCTCGTCTGGGTGCGAGAGCGGGTCGGCGTTTTCCTCAGTTCCCCCTCGGTGACGGGGCTCGGAGCCCTCGGCTCCACTGTGGTCTACACTGAGACGTTGGAAAACCAGACAGGCGCGACCGATAGCTTCACCCTCGCGGTCTCCGGTAATGCCTGGCCCACTACGCTCTCCATCACCACCACCGGCGCTATCGCCGACGACGGCTCGTTGAGCTTTACCGTGCAGGTAGACGTCCCAGCCGGGACTACCCCCGGTGACAGCGACGTCGCCATCATCGAGGCTACCTCTGTCACCTCCCCCACCGTCTACACCGCCACGGCCACCATCCAGACGTTCACCCGTGGCGACCTGGCCTACGTCACCCTCTCCTACAGTGACCTGGTGGTCCTGGTGGACTCAGCCAGCCACCTCGTTGCCGGCAGCGTGGACGTGGGGGCCGCCGGGTGCGACTTTCCCTGGCGGGCCACGATGTCTCCCGATGGCGACTACGTCTACGTCGGATGCTACCGCTCTGACAACGTCGCCGTCATCAAGACGGCCGACAACACGGTGGTGACCACGGTGGAAGACATCTCCGACGCCGACGGCGTCGCCTTCACCCGTGATGGGGCTTACGCCCTGGTGGGGAGCCGCTGGTTCAGTGAAATCGCTGTCGTGGATACCACGTCCTACGTCGTCACCGGCACGATTCCCACTCCCGGGGCGCCCCGCAGCATCGCCGCTCACCCTTATCTGGATAGGGCTTACGCCACCTGTGCGAACGGCACTATCCTGGTCATTGACACCACGAGCTACAGCATCGTCGAGACCATTCCTGTCAGTGGCGAACCCTGGGACGTGGCGGTGTCGCCGGATGGTCGGTGGGTCTTCACCGGCAACCGCTGGGGCGCGGGCCTGGACGTCATCGCGGTCGGCGGTAACGCTGTCTACACCACGGTGACCGGCCTGGGAGGCCTGACCGGGCTGGAAGTGGCTCCGGACGGCTCAAAGATCTATGCCTCTGGTCTGTGGGGCGGCGTCCACGTTATTGACGGGGTGACTTTCGCCCCCATCGTCACGGTCCCGACCTCAGGAGATGCCTGGGAAGCGGCGGTCACCTGCGATGGAAGTGAACTCTACGTAGGTAACACTCAGAACCAGGTCTCGATCATTGATACGGCGACCTCGACAGTGGTCGAACGAGTCTCCCTGGGCGGTTCAGGAGCGCGCGGCATCGCCATCTGCCCGCAGGTCCGGCTGCCTGGGCTGCACCTGTATCCTGCGGCCCAATCCAGGCACGACGCACCGGGCCAGAGCGTCGTCTACGAGGCGTACCTGGTCAACACCACCGGCCAGACGGATAGTTTCGACCTGTCTCTCTCAGGGAACACCTGGAACACGGACCTTTCCCACGTCAACACGGGCCCACTGCCCGACGGGGACTGGACCTCCTTCACCGTGCAGGTGGCCATCCCGATGGGAGCCGCCGCCGGTGATACGGATACGACCACCATCCAGGCCACCTCGGTCGCTTCTCCCACCGTCTATTCCGCTACCGTCACGATGGCCACCACTGCCTTATGCAGCCCCAATCTCGTCCTCAGCGGCCAATCCCCCAGGGCAGCCTTTCAGGACGACACCTACAACTACGGCGGGCAGAGGCTCACCCACGTCTACCTCCACGCCCATACCACCTCCGGCGAAAACACGATGGACGCTACGGTGCAGGCTTACGATTCCAGCCTCGGCACCTGGCAAACGCTGGGAACGTGGGAGCGGGTCGAACACCTGCTGATGGATCAGTACCACATTCCACCCCTCTACAGTGCCGTGCGGGTGCAACTGCGCGACGGCCAGGCGTACCAGACCTACTACGATTACCAGTTCGTCGTCTGCCAGGAGCCGGCGGTGGCCCTGAATCCCCTCTCGCAGCAGAGTCTTGCGCAGCCCGGGACGGCGGTCGTCTACACCCAGACGGTGACCAACTACACCATGGCCACCGACTCCTTCGACCTCTCGGCCGCGGGCAACAGTTGGCCCACCACCTTCTGGGACGGCCCGACGCAGATCAACAACACCGCCCCGCTGGCCGACCTGGAGACCTTCACCTTCGCCGTCAAGGTTGAGGTGCCAGCCGGTGCCAAGGGAGGGGATTTTGACCAGGCCACGATCCTCGCCCGGTCCGTCGCTTCACCCGCCATCTCCGATAGCGCCTCTCTGCGCACCATCGTGCTGGCCTATGGCTGGGTGCAGTCCTTCAGTGACTACTGGGCGCCCGACAATTCCACCGACCGGGAGCAGTATCTGGACATCGTGCGCTCGTCCGGCATCGTCGCTGCCCAGGTGACCGACGATCAGTACTCACCGTCCACCGCACCGGCCGTGGCGGCCTACCCGCGCGAGGCCATCGTCGCTGCCTGGACCGGCCCTCACAGTTGGAACGACACGGTCAGCTACTACAACGTCGAGTACGCCGCTTTGGGCATCGATGGCCACACCGCCATCTCCGTCACCCAGGTCTCCGACAACATCAGCGCCACTATCTACACCTTTGACGGTTATCCCGCCCTGGCCGTGGCCCCGACGGACGGCAACGTGCTCATCGCCTGGTATCGCTACGAGGAGGTGTCAGACGGCCTTTACAACGTCTACTACGCGGTGCGCAGCCCGACCGGCACGGAGGTGCTCTTCCCCACCGCCCTGACGACCAACACGACGAGCACGGTGCAGGAGCAGTGTCCCTCGGCGGCATCCTTCGGAGATGGGCGCTTCGCCGTCGCCTGGCAGCACTATGACAGCGGCGTTAATGACATATACTACGCGGTGCTGGACAGCGCCGGAGGCCTGATCGCCGGCCCGGTCAACCTGACCCACAACACGGACTATGATGACTACCGACCCCGCGCCAACCGGCTGACTGATGGCAACGTGCTGCTCACCTGGGAGGGCTACCACGCCGTCGGCTACCAGATCTACTACGCGGTGCTGGATAGCGCCGGGAACGTCGCCCACCCGGCCACTCGGCTGACCGATTCGCCGGATGGCGCCTACGACCCTGACGCCGTTGGCTTGCGCAATGGCAAGGCCATCGTCGCCTGGGAGCAGTATGGCTACTACCCCGACTTTGGCAGCCAGATGGCCTATGCCGTGCTGGATAGCGTCTACACCACCACCGTAGCCACCCAGATACTCACCAACACGCTGTCGAACGACAACTACTCCGTCTCCCTGGTCCGCGACGGCGACGACAACGCTGTGCTCACCTGGCGCGACAGCAACCTGGACAGAATCTACTACGCCCTGGTGGACAATGCCGGGGCGGTGCGCACCTGGCCGTTGGTCTTCCGTGTGGCGCGTGGCAGCCAACTCGACATCAGTTGGTGGGGCGCGGCCAGCGGCGGTCTGCCGCCGGCGCGGATCTATCTGCCCCTTGTACTGAGAAATTAAATACCAGGCCGGTGATGACGTTCATCACCGATCCCATCACAACTGAAGGAGGGGCTGGTCGGTCCGTGACCAGCCCCTCGTGTTCCCAACATCCTCAGCCGTGGTTTGACAACAGGATGCATAAGGTTCACATAATCGCCAGGCAGAAACATCCCACCCTCACCCTTACCCTCACCCTAACCCTCTCCCTGCGAGGGAGAGGGAACTTGCCCCCTCGCCCCTTTGGGGAGAGGGGGGGGGTGAGGGGAAGTTTCTGAGTAGGCGGTGCTGCTCAGCCCGTGTCATTGCGAGTCTTTCATGGCGCGGCGCGCCATCCGTAGGGGCAGAAACATCCCACCCTCACCCTTACCCTCACCCTAACCCTCTCCCTGCGAGGGAGAGGGAACTTGCCCCCTCGCCCCTTTGGGGAGAGGGGGGGGGTGAGGGGAAGTTTCTGAGTAGTCACCAGAATTTTACCGATTTGACAGAAGCAGGGAAAGCGGGTATAATGTTAAGTCGCGTTTGCCTAAGCCTTCAACCTGATACTTCATCACGTTGATTTTGACGACATGTCATTCTGAGGAGCGGAGCGACGAAGAATCTCGTTCCTGGTGAGAAAAGCGCTTTTCCACTCCAGAAACGAGATTCTTCGCCTCCGCTACGCTTCGGCTCAGAATGACAACTTATCATCTTCACTGCGATGAGGTACTGATTTGCGACGGCGCAAAGGGCTCAGCGGATTGGGTTTTGTTTTTTCTGAAGAGGAGGGACCAGAGGTAACCTATGACCAATAACCTTGGTTGCAAATCGTATGCCAGAATTCCAGACGTGCATCACCTGCACGACCTGATCGAGGTGCAGTTGAAGTCCTTTAAGTGGTTTCAAGAAGTGGCCCTGCAGGAGCTATTCGATGAGATCTCGCCCATCGTCAGCTACAGCGGGAACCTGGAGCTTCACTTTCCTGGCCTGGACCAGCACATGAATGAGGAGTTTGGCCTGGGATATCGCTTCGATGAGCCCAAGTACACCGAGAATGAGTGCCTGGATAGAGATATGACTTACGCCGCTCCTCTGTACGTGAAGGTCATGCTCTACAACCGGGAGATTGACCAGCCCATGGTGCAGGAGATCTTCATGGGTGATTTCCCCGTTATGACCGAAAGCGGCACCTTTATCATCAACGGCACCGAGCGGGTGGTGGTCAGTCAGTTGATCCGCTCTCCTGGCGCTTACTTCGACGCCGAGGAGGATCGAGCCACGGGGCGCCTGCTCAGCCAGGCCAAGCTCATTCCCGACCGGGGAGCCTGGATGGAGTTCGAGACTCGCAAGAGCGATTACATCATCGTCAAGTTCAACCGTAAGCGCACCTTTCCCGTGACTGTCCTCCTGCGAGCCCTGGCAGCAGTGGACGATGGCACTGGCAGCGAGATCCTCAAAGAAGGCAGCGACGAGGAACTGCTGGAGCTCTTCGCGGAAGTTGATAACATGCCCGACCACCAGTACATCTCCACCACCATCCAGCAGGAGCCGCCCTGGGAGCCAAAGAGTGGCCACACCGTGGCCGACGAGGCCCTGCTCGAGTTTTTCAAAAAGATGCGCCCCGGTGACCCGGCAACGCTCGACAACGCCAGGGAATATCTGAAGGCCCAACTCTTTGACGAGAACCGTTACAATTTGGAGAAGGTGGGGCGCTATAAACTTAATCAGCGGCTTGGACTCGATATTCCGCTTGAGCGGCGCGCCATCACCAGGGAAGACCTGGTCAGGCTGGTGGAGCGCATGATCCGCATCAACAACGGGGTGGAAGAGCCCGATGACATAGACCACCTGGGCAATCGTCGGGTGAAGACCGTGGGCGAGCTTATCCAGAACAAGTTGCGCGTCGGGCTCAGGCGCATGGAACGGGCGGTGAAAGAACGCATGAGCATCCGCGACCCAGAGCAGGTCACCCCCGTGGCCTTGATCAATATCCGACCTGTGGTGGCGATTATCCGGGAGTTCTTCGGCGGTAGCCAGTTATCCCAGTTCATGGAGCAGACTAACCCCCTGGCCGAGCTTACCCATAAGCGGACCCTGTCGGCCCTGGGCCCAGGAGGGCTGAGGCGCGAGCGGGCAGGCTTCGACGTGCGCGACGTTCACCACAGTCACTATGGCCGCATTTGTCCCATTGAGACTCCCGAAGGGCCCAACATCGGCCTCATCGGCCGCTTGGCCACCTACGGCAAAGTTAACGACTTTGGATTCATTGAAACCCCGTATCGCAAGGTGATCAAGCTTGTCCCCAACGAATACGAGCAGTTGGTGGATAAGACCTTGCGGGCACAAGTTCTCGATCCTGAAAGCGGGGAGGTGGTGGCTGAGGCGGGAACTCTCATTACCCCGGAGCTGGCCGGGCGCATTGCCGCATTGCCCCTGGATGACGATGTCAGAATCAAGCCTGTTGTTACCAACGAGATCGTCTATCTCACGGCCGACAAGGAGGACAAATACACCATCGCCCAGGCCAACGCTCGCCTGGATGACAAAGGTCAGTTCGTCAGCCCTCGTATCTCGGTGCGGCGCAGCCAGAGGTTCCTCTTCGAGGCGGCCGAGAAGGTTGACTACATAGACGTCTCGCCCAAACAAATTGTGGGCATCTCGGCGGCTCTTATCCCCTTCCTGGAGCACAACGACGCCAACCGCGCTCTGATGGGCTCCAATATGCAACGCCAGGCAGTGCCCTTGATTTCCCCTGAGGTGCCTCTGGTGGGCACCGGTATGGAGTGGGACGCGGCCATTGATTCGGGTCAGGTGATTGTAGCCAGAGAGGATGGCGAGGTGGTTAGCGCCACCGGTCGCCAGATCGTGATGGCTGGCGATGACGGCCTTCACGTCTACCCCTTACGCAGATACAATCGTTCCAACCAATCAACTTGTATTGATCAGCGCCCCACTGTTAGCAGGGGTGAGCGTATTAAGATAGGCGATGTGCTGGCCGATTCTTCCTCTACTGATGGCGGCGAGTTAGCCCTGGGACAGAACGTGTTAGTGGCCTTCATGTCCTGGGAGGGCGGCAATTATGAGGACGCCGTCCTGATAAGCGAGAGCCTGGTGCGGGAAGATAAATTCACCTCCATTCACATCGAGAAACACGAGATCCAGGCCCGTGACACCAGGCTTGGTTCTGAGGAGATTACGCGCGACATCCCCAACGTGGGAGAAGAGGCCCTGAAGGACCTCAATGAGGAGGGCATCGTGCACATCGGGGCAAGGGTGGGGCCCAACGACATCCTGGTGGGCAAGATCACCCCCAAGGGCGAGAAGGAGTTGACCCCTGAGGAGAAACTCCTGAGAGCTATCTTTGGCGAGAAAGCCAGGGAGGTCAGGGATTCGAGCTTGCGCCTGGCCCACGGTGAGCGGGGCAAGGTGGTGGACGTGAGTGGCTTTACCCGCGATGAGCACCGGGACCTCCCGGCTGGCGTTGATAAAATGGTGCGGGTCAGTGTGGCTCAGCGACGTAAGATCACCGAAGGTGACAAGATGGCCGGCCGCCATGGCAATAAGGGAGTTATCTCCAGGGTGCTTTCCATTGAGGACATGCCCTTCCTCTCCGATGGCACTCCGGTGGAGTTCATTCTCAACCCCCTGGGCGTGCCGGGTCGCATGAACATCGGCCAGATCCTGGAGACCCACCTGGGCTGGGCCGCCAGCCGGCTAGGGTTTCGAGCTATTTCCCCCGTTTTCGATGGGGCTGATGAGGATGAGATTTCCGCAGAGCTGGGGCGGGCCTGGCTCATTGACGAAGCCTGGTCTGAAATCACGCAGCGAGCCTGGCAGTGGCTGAAGGAGATGGAGTACGATTTTGAGTACCTGGACGACGACGAAGAAGCCTGCTTTCTTTACATCAGCCAGTGGTTGGAAGGGAAGGGATACGACGAGGAAGCCCTGGCGGTGGACCGGGTCTACGCGCGTCGCTGTGTCCTTCGAGAGTGGTTGAAGGAGCGAAGTTACGATCCTGAGGCCATGCTGGTCTTCGAGGGTGATCCGCGCTCCCGGGCCGAGAGGGAGGAGGCAGACCGTCGGGCGCACACGGTTTGCCTGCGCCTCTGGCTGGAGGAAGCGACTCAGCAACTCAGCAACTCAGCGGCTCAGCGAGACGAGGCTACGAGGCTACGAGGCTACGACGCTACGACGTTGAGTGATGAGGAGGTGGAGCTGGAGGCCCTGCGTGTGAGCCGAGAGGCCGGCATCCCGCTGCCCACTCTGGGTAAGGCTATTCTCTATGACGGCAAAACTGGCCAGCCCTTCGATCAGCCGGTCACGGTTGGCGTTATCCACATGATGAAGTTGAATCACCTGGTAGATGACAAGGTGCACGCTCGTTCCACAGGTCCCTATTCTCTGGTTACTCAGCAGCCCTTGGGTGGCAAGGCCCAATTTGGCGGCCAGCGCTTCGGCGAGATGGAGGTCTGGGCTTTGGAGGCTTATGGGGCTGCTCACACCCTGCAGGAGATGCTCACCATCAAGTCCGACGACGTCGTCGGGCGGGTAAAAACTTACGAGGCTATTGTCAAGGGGGAGGAGATCCAAGAACCTGGGGTGCCAGCCTCTTTCAAGGTGCTGGTCAAGGAACTACAGAGCCTGGGCCTCTCCGTGGAGGCCATTGACGATAACGGAGAGGTCGTCAAGTTAGGGAGGGACGACGAGAAGGAGAGGCTCCCCCGGCTTGGCCTGGGCCTGGGCTTGCCGAGATACGGCAGAGGAGATTAAAATGGGCTTTTTGAGATTTGCTCTTTTTAATCGTTTGTGCTATAATAGGCCGAAATCGTGAGCCAAACGTTCCCTGGCTCACTCCATAGATGAGCGCGTTAGGTTACACCGAGGCCATCGCGACTCTCTAACGATGGCCTCTTTCGGTGAATTTATACCTTGAGTATGCGGATAAGACTTCCGAAGTGTCGAGGGTGTTTATGCGTTGTGGAGCATAAGCAATGGGCCAATGGATAGCATGGAGTTGAACTTTGGAAACTTCGGAAGTCTGGTATCTGTTCGGCGGCAAACAGTAGCCGGGCTGGGGAGGAGAGTGTAACTTGCCGACTATCAACCAACTGGTCAGAAAGGGACGGAAGAAACAGAAGAAAAAGAGCAAGGCTCCGGCTTTGCACTACACCTTCAACGCCTTGAAGCAGAAGAGGGAGCGGCGTTCCCAAGGGGCGCCCCAGAAACAGGGCGTCTGCACCCAGGTCAGAACGATGACCCCCAAGAAGCCCAACTCCGCTCTGCGCAAGATTGCCAGGGTGCGCCTCACCAATGGCATCGAGGTCACGGCCTACATCCCCGGCGAGGGACACAGCTTGCAGGAGCACTCGGTGGTCTTGATCCGGGGTGGCCGCGTCAAAGACTTGCCAGGCGTTCGCTATCACGTGATCCGGGGACCCTTGGATTCCACTGGAGTCGAGGGCCGCTACAGGGGGCGTTCAAAGTATGGTACTAAGATGCCCAAGAAGTCGAGGGAAGAGTAAGATCACTGCGATGGGCGAAGGTCTCCTGACCGAGCCCTTTTCGCCTCGGTTGGGAACCTTCGGCGATCAGAAGATCAGAAGTCGAGGGTAGAGTAGGAGTTTAGTATGCCTAGACGTTATCGCCCTTCCAAGCGGGAGATCAAACCCGACACGAAGTACAATAATGTGATGGTGACCAGGTTCATCAACAAGCTGATGAGAGGGGGCAAGAAGAGCCTGGCGACCAGAATCCTCTACAATTCGTTTGACATCATCGAAGAGGGGATGAAGAAGAGCCCTCTGGATGTGTTTGAGCAGGCCATTGAAAACACAGGCCCAGTCCTGGAGGTTAAGCCCCGGCGGGTTGGCGGGGCGACCTACCAGATACCGATGGAGGTGCCGCCCGACCGACGATTCTCCCTGGCCGTGCGTTGGCTGTTGCAGTCGGCTCGTAGCCGCTCTGGCAAGTCAATGGCTGAGAAGTTGGCCAACGAGCTGATGGATGCTGCTCAGGGCACCGGGGCCGCTATCAAAAAGAAGGACGATACCCACAGGATGGCTGAAGCCAACAAGGCTTTCGCTCACTACCGGTGGTAACAATGATCAATGACCAAATCCCAATGACCAAACCGTGATGCAATGTTGGTCATTGATCATTGGATATTGGATATTGGTCATTGAATATGCCTAGAGAATACCCTTTGGAAAGGATGCGCAACATAGGCATAATTGCCCACATAGACGCGGGCAAGACCACTGCTACTGAGCGGGCGCTCTTTTACACAGGCCGTACCCACCGTATGGGAGACGTGGATGATGGCACGACCGTCACCGACTGGATGGATCAGGAGCGGGAGAGAGGTATAACCATCACCGCTGCGGCCATAACTTGCCATTGGCGCGATCATCAGATTAACATCATTGATACTCCAGGCCACATAGACTTCACCGTTGAGGTCCAGCGCAGCCTGCGGGTTCTGGACGGCGGCGTCGTCATCTTCGATGCCGTGGCCGGCGTGGAGCCCCAGTCTGAGACCGTCTGGCGACAGGCCGATTCCTACCGGGTGCCGCGCATCTGCTTCGTGAACAAGATGGACCGCGTGGGGGCCGACTTCTGGCGCACCATTGAGATGATCGAGGAGAGGCTGGAGGCCAATCCCGTGGCCCTGCAGGTGCCGATGGGGATAGAGGGCTCTTTTAGCGGCGTCGTTGATCTCGTCAACATGCAGGCCATCTCCTACAGCGACGAGCTGGGCGCGGAATCCGAGGTCGGTCCGATACCGGCTGAGTTGCAAGAGGAAGCAGCCCAGAAGCGAGAGCTCTTGCTGGAAAAAGTGGCCGAGACAGACGAGGCCCTGACCATCAAGTATCTGGAGAGCGAGGAGATCACCGCCGAGGAGTTGCGGCGCGCTCTGCGCCAGGCCACCCTGGACGGCGAATTGACGCCGGTGCTTTGCGGGTCGGCCCTGCGTAACAAGGGTGTGCAGCCCATGTTGGACGCGGTGGTGGATTACCTGCCTTCGCCGCTGGACATACCGCCCATCGTGGGGATGAATCCCAAGACCGAGGCTCAGGAGAGTCGCCCCGCTGATGAGGCCGCACCTTTAGCTGCTCTGGTCTTTAAAATTGTAACCGACCCCTACGTGGGCCGTCTGGCCTATTTCAGGGTGTACTCAGGCAGGATCAAGGCCAGGGGGGCGGTGCGTAACACCAATAAGAACACAAAAGAACGCATCGGCCGCCTGCTGCGTATGTACGCCAACCGCCGCGAGGAGATGGACGAGGTGCTGGCTGGTGACATCGGGGCTACTCTGGGCCTCAAGAACACTTTCACCGGTGAGACCTTGAGTGATTTCAATCACCCCATTATCCTGGAGAGCATCAAGTTCCCGGAGCCAGTCATCTCAGTGGCCATCGAGCCCCGCACCGAGGCCGATCAGGATAAGATGAGCGATGCCTTGAACCGGCTGGCCGAAGAGGATCCGACCTTCAAGGTGAAGACTGACGAGGAAACAGGTCAGACCATCATCTCCGGCATGGGCGAGTTGCACCTGGAAGTCCTGGTCGAACGTATGCTTAGGGAATTCAAGGTCAGGGCTGGCGTGGGACGCCCTCAGGTGGCATACAAAGAAACCATAACCAAACCGATGCGGGCCGAGGGGCGGTTTGTCCGTCAGACGGGGGGGCGAGGCCATTACGGCCACGTCTGGCTGGAACTGGAGCCTCTGGAGAAGGGTGGGGGCTTTGAGTTCGAGAGCAAGCTCGTGGGGGATGTTATCCCAAGGAGTTTTGTCCCCTCCGTGGAGCGAGGCGTTCGAGGGGCTCTGGATAGCGGCGTCTTAGGCGGCTATCCGTTGATTGATCTAAAGGCTACCCTCGTGGACGGTTCTTACCACGATGTGGATTCCTCGGATTTGGACTTCAAGATCGCCGGCTCTATGGCTTTGCGAAACGGTGTGCAGCAGGCTGGTCCCGTCCTTTTACAGCCCGTGATGAAGCTGGAGGTGGTAGCGCCCGAAGAGTTTGCGGGCGAGATCATCGGCGATCTGAGCGCACGAGGGGCTCAGATTGAGGGCATGAGGCCCCTGAGTGGGGGATTGCAGGCGGTGCAGGCTCACGTGCCGTTGGCGGAGATGTTTGGCTATGCCACCGACCTCCGATCAAGGACTCAAGGGCGCGGCGTTTTCACCATGGAATTCGATTACTATGACCAGGTGTCGCCCGAAGTTGCGGAGCGGGCCGCCCGGGGATAGCACACCAGTAATACCACTTTTCAAAGGGAAAGGAGAACTCTGATGGCTAAGGAACATTATGAAAGGACGAAGCCACACGTAAACGTGGGGACGATAGGACACGTTGATCATGGCAAGACAACCC
>CAZVCJ010000117.1:0-12587 GCA_964625745.1 uncultured Anaerolineae bacterium
CGGGCCTCCATCATTCGCTCTGTGGCTTCTGTGTTTGCGTTTTCGATGTTCATGGTGGTTCTGCTTTCATCACTCCTATGTTTTTTTGCAATGGGGCTAACGGCTCGGGCAGCACCCATCAGCTCGCGGGCGTGGTTAGCAGAATCAGGTTGGGAGCAGACGCAACCTCAAGCAGCTACTGAGCGGATGGCAGTGGCTAGTGTTGCGACCGAACAGGGCCTGGCCCTACTGGCTCTGATAGTCCCACTTCCCACAACCTCACTGTCCCATCCTCGCTCCCAGAGGCCAGGAAGCGCCCGTCAGGCGACAACGCAACACACCGCACTGGCTCTCTGTGACCTGCAAAGGATCCCATGCTTTGGCCGGTTTGGATGTCCCACAGTTCTACCAATCCACTACCTCGATAAGCACTGGTTATGCCTCCTAAGACGAGGTCCCGACCATCGCGGGAGAAACCCAGCGCATAACCTTCTCTCATCTTCTCTGAACGAAACACTCGCGGCTCACTGCCGCTGACGTCCAGGTCCCACAGCCAAGCCTCGGGGCCATCTCCCACTGCGGCCAAGAACCGGCCATCTCTGGAGAAAGCAAGACTCCACAGTGCCAAACCGGGGCGAGTACTGCGCAGCGCCATCTCGGCCGCGATCTCATTCCCTGGATCTATGCGAAACACAGCAATGGTGCCATCAGGATAGACGGCCAGTGCCAGGCGCGTACCATCGGCCGAGACGACGGGTTCGCGCCTTGCACTCGTAACCCCGAGTCCACATTTGGCTGCTACCTGTCCTTGCAAAGTGTTCCATAAGCGTACAGTATCGTTGCCGTATGTTTGGGCGAACAAGACAAGCGGTTCACACCCGGAGACCGACTCTGCCGTGCGATCCCTGGCTACATCCCAGAGGTTCAGAACCCTTCCGTCTATCTTCTCCACCTCTCTCACTGCGAGCAGTGTACCGTCGGTAGAGTAGCCCAGCGATTTGATATCACATTCCATCTTGTATGCTCTCAGCCGATTGTGGGTCTCCACATCCCAAAGCTGTATTTCACCGTAGTCACCTGCACACGCGAGAGTGTGGTGATCTGGCGAGAAGGCAATCGCGCATATTGGGGACGCGTGTCCCATCTCCAGCAGCAACTCTCGCCCATCTTGCAGGTTCCAGAGGTGGGCGTCGCCGGTGAAACGCGGCCTTGATGCTAGGAGCGTTTCATTCGGGGAGAACTCCAGGGAACCGATGTATCCTCCGTAATAACCACGAAGTGTCAACACCAAGCGCGCGGTATCCAGATCCCAGATCAGTACCCTGTTAGGATCGTCACAGCTAACAGCCAGAAGCCGACCATCGCTCGAAAATGTGAGACTGTCGGCCGAGCCCCACCCTAGTGCGTTCGGCTTCAGCCTCGCTGGCTCCGAAAGACCATTTGGCCATACCCATTCGGTGCGCTTTAGCCTGACTAGGTCCCGCCCTGTCGAAACATCCTTGGCCCATACCTCATCCCCAAAGCTTGTGATCAGAGCCCAGCGGTCTCCGTGTGGTGACAAGGCAATCTGTCTTGGCGGAAGCCAGAGCGACTTGAGGGTTAGGGATGCTAGCACTTGATCTGTCTGTAGATTTCGGATCTGAACTTCTCCATCAGCCATGCGATATGAAGCTGTCGGCTCACGCGACACACGAAGTAGGGCATAGTTGGGGAATGCTGCCGCCACCGTCCCTTCGGGTAGGGGATGACGCTTTCTTGTGATCATGTTCCATACGTAACATTCGCCGGGACGGCCTGGACATTCCCAGATGAGAAAGCCGCCGTCCTCAGTGAACGACAGGCCTCGTGTCTCATATGGGAAGTGTGGATCAGTGATCAACACATTCCCGGTATCCACGTTCCACGCCCACAGTCCTTCCTCCCCTCCATATGCGAGCATGCTTCCATCGGCAGAGAAAGCGAGGCGAGCAGGGCCAGGGATGTATGGGTACTTCAGTGTTTTCCAGACGTCGTCTTGGCCGAACCTCCACAGGTGCAATCTTCCTCGAGTGTCTCCGGCTGCGACAAGCCCGCTGGCAGCCGAGACTGCAACGCAAGCAGTGCTCTCGTCAGTTTCAGGAGACGGCAACGGCCGTAGCCCATCGCTCCCATACAGGTATACCCCCAGAGGTGATGCTACTGCCAGGATTTCTCCCGATTGGCAAAAAGTGACGTCTGTTGGCCGCCCCCTGCCTAGCACAACGTGTTTCTGTGTGGATGGGGCAGTCACTGGCGGTTTGTCAAAGAGTGCGGAGCCTTGTTCCTTTCTTTTCACGGACGCAACTGGCACTCTGACTTCCTCATCTGTTCCTACAAGCGGGATCTCGCCAACATCGGCATTCTGATGCCTGAGACGCCATCCTAATGCACCTGTTATCCAAGTCATTCCCGGAATCGGGAGAAGGAAATAGAGGTAGAACAATAGCAGCAAAGGGTCTGCAACCGTTGAAGGTGGAGCCAGCAAATTGAAGAGGAATGCTATGAAGAAAGCCACGATTGCCAGTACGGGACTGACCGCCGCAACCCAGAACTCTGGCCCGAAATGTCCTTGTTCTTTGGCCCAGCCACAGAACAAGACCCACACATAACCGAGAATAAGTATTAGAGTCCAGTCCATGACTTCCCTCCGTGTGCTTGAGTTAATAGTGGAATGAGCCTTTGCGCTCCTGACCGACGCTCCCTGCCGCAGCTGCGCATCTGCTCTCCAACTTAGGAGCGCTGTAGCTCCCCGCGCCGCTCATCGCAATCCTTTGCTCCCCCGCTTCTTGGTTTCACTAAACCGTACACTGAGTCTGGCCTGCAACTTGGTGTTCAGTTCTTGCACGAATCCGTCCTTGTCGGGTAGGCCAAAGTTGTTTCGCATTGCGCTGGTTCGTTTTTGCTTCAAGCCTGCTTCAACAGTTCCGCCCAGGCTTTTCTGTGGGTAATGTCAGAGTGGACTCTATCGAGTTCCTTGCCTATTCCATCCAGAAACTCCACTCGACCGGCTTCGCCCAACAGGATCAGTATCCCCAACGCAAAGTCGAAGAAGTTGGACAGGTAAACTATAGTTGGTCCAAAGGATCTCAGTTCTTTCTATTTTGACTGAATGTGCCTTCTTTGAGTTGGCTTCATAGACATTCCAGTTCCCATAAAGCTCATCTAGTAAGTCGCAATGGTATCCGGAGAGAGCGACCTGGCCCTCGACGTTATGAAGCACTTCCGCGAGCTTTACGTGATCCTCATTGGTCATTTCATAGCGGTAGGCGTTGCTGTCTCCTCTGGATTCGTGCGGATAAGGCGGGTCACAGTAGAACAGTGTTTCTTCGCTGTCATAACGTCTGATAACGTTGATGGCCAGGTCATTCTCAATCTGAACCCGCAGCAGCCGCTGGGCAATTCCTGGTAGAGCTTCAACCGCGCCCAGCCATCTTGACACGGCGCCAGCCATACCAGCACGGCTTGTCAGGCGACAGTGTGCCCACCGCCCATTACTCGCTGTTTGGGCAAGACCAGTTCTTACTTGCCTTGCACGGATATAGAAGCGTCGTGCTCTCTCCAGGTCGGACAACCCATCCAGTGGTTCTGATATAGCTTTCTTAAATTCCTCACGGGAAAAGGGGGTTAGACCTATAGCTTCAATCAAGGCATCTTTCTGTTCGCGTAGCACTCGGAAAAAGTTCGCAACTTCTCCGTCAATGTCATTGTACGTCTCAATGAGCGATGGCTCTCGATTCAGTAGGACAGCTGCTGAACCTCCGAATGGTTCGCAATAGTGAGTTGTCTTGGGGAGCAAAGGCAAAAGCCAGTCCAAATGGCTGAACTTTCCACCGTACCAGCCAAATGCTATCAATTTACGCCTGCCCATTTGCGTACTCCTCTGTTTCAAACTGCACACTGAGTCTGGCCTGCAACCTGGTATTCAGTTTTTGCACGAATTCGTCCTTGTCAGGCAAGCCAGGGTTGTTTCGCATGGCCTGGTACACCTCGTCTACAGTGGTCGAGATGAATCGAGTTGGGATTAGGGCCAGGCGATTGTCTTTGCGAACAAGATCGTACAGAGCAAACCGTGAAGCATGTCCAGATGAAAACCCAGCCGTTTTGAGGCCATACCGATTGACCAGGTTTGCATAAATGTATTCTTGCATCACCCAGTAGCATTTTGTGTCCCAGGTTTCGTACACAATGCCTTTGTTCATCAACTGGGTTATGGCGCGTTTGATGGAATCGTAGGTGTTCATGCCGAATTTGTAGGTCTGTCCCTGCACATCACGACCCTGAAAGAAATCCACGATCCCTTGAACCAATCCTCCCGTGCTGGTTGTGGAGTCGGACTGAAACTCGACAGACACGAAATCCTCCACTTCGGGTTTCATTGGTTTGTGCCGAACGAGAACGTAGTCTATGCTACCCACGTTGGGCAGCCTGACTTCGGGGAACGCGATGGTGTTGTTGAAATCCCCAAAGTAGTGCAAAGCAACGTCCTCCAGGACCCTGGAGACTCCCTCGATTGTGCCCTGCTCTTCAAAACGACGCGGACAAATGGTGTGGATTTCGCCATTGTGCTCCGCAGAACAGACACCAAAAGGATAATCCATCAGCCGACTTTTCTTGTCGCAAGGGCGATTTACGAACGGGCACCAGTGTTTCTCGCGGACGTCTTGAGCCTCCGCTGAGAGGTTTCCAATTGGGTATCCAAAAATCTCTGCTGGACGGCTACCCGTGCTTTTCGTCATCTAGTTTTTTCCTCCCATAAGCTCCTTCCAAATGATACGGATTTCCATCGTCGAATGTCCGCTCTCTAGCAGCCAACCCAATGTCATGCCACATTGACGACAGAAGGTTTCACTGTCATTGCTGTCAATGGCTTGCAATGGTGACCAGGAAGCGGCTGGCGCATTCCCATCAAGAGCAAAAACCAAGATGCTATCGTGCTTGATCGCGTTCAGATTCCTGATGTGGACTGAGATAGGATGTTCCGAAAACACGACGTAGACGTTCATCAGTCTGAAGCCAGCACTTTTGAGGGCAATGGTGAGTTCGGCCCAGGCGTTAGGGTCCCAGTGATGGAATGTGAATACCATCCGTCCGGTACGATGTTTGAGTACGCGCCCACATTCGGCAAAAATGCCTGCCAGCCCTGTCATAAAGCTGCCGCTATCGTCAGTTGCTCTGGTCGCCACAGCACTATGGGCTTCGTTGTAGGTCCAATTGACTTCGTCGGGAAGCAAGCGTGCTAGCCACACCCGGAAGAAAGCGGCCAGGTTGCTGTATTGTACGCTGTCGTAGTAGGGAGGATCGGTCACGATTAAATCTACCGAATGATCGTCAATCGGCAGGTCGCGTGAGTCACCGTGAATGAGCCAAAAGGTTTGGCGATGGGTGTTCAGCTCAGTCTGGTCAAGAACCTCAATGCCGCCATCCTCTTCGCCTGGTATCTTGATCAACTGGCTTTTACCATCCGGTCCGATCTTTCGTTCCACCGGTGAGATAGCCCATTTGCGGCCACGTTCGATGCGATCGTGAAAAAGCAGTTGCAGATTGCCAGAAGATTTTTGGCGGTTGATGGGGTTGTTCTCCAAAGCGGTGTAGGGAAAAGAATAAGCGTGGAGGGCGAAAACGTGCCGAATAGCGCCTGGCCGCTGTTTGTACCAGCCCTTGTAACCACAGAGCATGGAATTAAACTCAAGTGATGTGGATACAAGCAGGCCCAGGTTGAGTCTTATCACCCCATCGTAATCGCGCAATTGTCGAATGGCCTGCTGAAGGTAAAGCAATTGGCGAGATGAGAAAACATCAAGATACGAGTTGACGTTGCGCCTTATCAGATCGCCGGACTTAGGGCCATCTTGCACCGTGAAATCTTCTAGCGCCCCAAAGTCTAGCCCATCCCGTAGCATCTCAGCCTGGTCAATTCGTGCCAAATCGGACTCGCCAGGCGAGCGAAAGAATAGACCATGTTCAGGACAAACTGCCACAATTGCAATGGGCACGTAGCGAGCATAATACGGCACGTCAAGCAATTCCTGATATTCCAGGCCACAGACTGGACATACCTTCTCGGCTTTGGTGATCAAGCGCGTGGTCTTCGCTGAACCACTGGGACCGCTTTGGCTGTCAGTGATCTCCCAGCTCTCCGGCCATAAGCGGATTTTGCGATCGGCCTCGTGGCGCAAATCATATTGGTCAATCTGTACCACCTCTCCACAAGCGCAGGATTTGCGCAGGCCGTGGAGGGTGTACTGGAAGTCCAGGGTCTGCTGGCAGGTTGGACACTCGGTTTGGAAATAGCGCTCCAAATTGTCATGTAACTCTGCAAAGAACTGATTGAAAGCGGCCCGTAACTCTCCCAAAGCTGATCGAGTGAGGGTAGCACGAGCCTGCACAACTGGAATCGGATCTATGTCTGCCCCAATGACGCTCGCACCTAAACGGATTGCCTCATGAAGGGTGGTGCCACCGCCCATCATGGGGTCGAGCACGATTTTGCCCTCTAACCCACCAGGCGCATAGTAGTCGCGGCGTCTAACGTTGGGCACGAATTGCTTGAGAATAGCGCGAAAGGTAGAGCCGCAGCGTCGCGCCCACCATTTGTGCAGATACGTATTGGGACGGAAGAGGTGTTTGTTGTACACCTCGAGTCGGGAAAGCTCATCAACGAACTCTTCAGGAAAGGAATCATCCATCACGAGGCTGAGCTCTGTTTGAGGGGCGCGGTATAATTCATCAAAGGCCAACTGTCGGGCCTCTCGAATGACATGATTCGCCGGAGATTCAGCTCTTTCGGTCATTACCCAGTTTCCTGTTCGGTCAGATGCCTTTTGTCCACGAGCCGTTCCTGATTCTTATATTGAAAGCAACCTTTCCAACTCCTTCTTCCTGATCTTAGAAATCTCTTCCTCTCCAGTCCCCACATCGAGCCCCTTTTTGTTGAGTTTGCGCACAAGTTCTCTGGGAGGTGTTCGTGGATCTAACTGTCGTTCGTACCTACCGCAATAGGTGCAATCTATGATTCTCACAAACGTTCCATCGCTCCTTTTCTCATCCCGTAGCCGAAGCACATCGGGATAGTAATGTCCACATGAGGATGGTTGTTGTCCCGGAAAGTATGGACCAGGCATCGTAACACTCCTTTCGTCCAAGGTGATTACTGTCGCGTGGCGTGTTTAGGGCGCGGGGCACGGATGTTGTCTCAGTTGCCTAAAGTATACCGCAAGATGGTCGGTTAGGCAAAAGAGAGCGATCCAGACTTCGGAGGTTTTCAGACGCGATTTCGCCAGCAACCCAACCAGACAATCAAAGTGACTTTGCCAGCAGAGACACTGCCGGAAACCTCCGAAGTCTTAAGTTGTAATGCATTTGAAACCCAGGTGAACAGCGTGGCCTTGTCTTGACAAAAATCCAGTTTGCTGGTATAATTATCGTCGTTGGTTAAGTCAATCGGTTTGGCATCGCTCACCGCTCCGATTCACGCAATCGGAGCGGTTTTTTTGTGACAACCCAAACCAACACAAACCCGCAGGTCAAACACCTGCGTGAATCAAGTAGTAACAAAGGAGTTTCATGCGTTTTACAGAGTTAGATTTCAGCAAACCTTTACCAGAGACAATCAGCGCCCTGGGATATGAGGAACTGACCCCTATCCAGATCCGGGCCATTCCACCTGGATTGCGGAAACGCGATATTGTCGGTTGCGCCCAGACAGGCACCGGTAAGACGTTGGCCTTTCTTCTGCCAGCGTTGGACCACTTGCTACGGGATCAAGTCGAGACCAGGAACCCCCGCGTCGTGGCCCTGGAGCCGACCCGTGAGTTGGCCATCCAGGTCGCCGGGGAAACCCAGAAACTGGCCGCTCGCACCTCACTACGCAGCGTTTCCGTATATGGCGGGGCCGGCATGAAAAAGCAAACCGACAAACTACGCCGGGGCGTTGACATAGTTGTCGCCACCCCAGGCCGCCTGATGGATCACATGCGCCGCAAGAACGTGAACTTCAGCGACTTGCAGATTCTGGTGTTAGACGAGGCCGACCGGATGCTGGATATGGGCTTTCTGCCCGACATCAAACAGATCATCAGCCGCATGCCCCGTCAGCGCCAAACCATGCTCTTCTCGGCCACGATACCTCCGACGATTTCGGCTCTCGCTCGTCAGTTTCTGCGCGACCCGGTGAGTATCGAGATAGATCTGGCCCGTCCTCCCGAGGCGATCCAACAGGCTCTCTACCCGGTACCCAAACACCTCAAGATTCAACTTCTCGTGACTATGCTTGAGAAGATGGAAATCAGCAGCCTGCTGGTCTTCACCAGGACCAAGCAACAAGCCGACATTGTAACCCGGCAACTGCGCGAGGCCAGGATCGCTACAGCTTGCATTCACGGGGATTTCGAGCAGCGGGATCGGATATCTGCGCTGGAAGGGTTCCGGTCGGGCAAGCACCGGGTGCTGGTCGCCACCAACATCGCCGCGCGAGGATTGGACGTAGAGGGGATCTCACACGTGATCAACTACGATGTGCCGGAACACCCCGAGGATTACGTGCACCGTATCGGACGCACTGCCCGATACGATGCTGATGGCGTCGCCATCACCCTCGTCACCCCTGACGACGAGGCGCTGGTTTATCGGATCGAGTACCTGCTGGGCTGCAAGATCGAGCGCAAGACCTTGCTGGGGTTCGATTACGACGTGCCAACACCCTCGTGGGCCAAACCCTCAGCCAGGGCGCTGCTGCAGCGGGCCTCTCAATCGCAAAGCCTGGCCGACCGCTGGCGCTCCATGTGTTAGAGGCGTCGAGAGCCCCCTTTGCAGCGGACAGTCGCCAGGCTGTCCGCTCAGTTCACCTTCTCCACGGTGAGAAGAAAGTTCACGTAGGTGGCAGGAAAGACAGATCTCAGGTAGTCAACGATATACCCTCTGAAGCCCATATCGCGCGCTCAACTTGCAGATCCAGCAAACAGACCAAGGAAAGCCACGCCCAAGAAAACCAGTTTGAGTGCTGTGGGCTTTAGAAAGCTACCCCGCTCGCGTTCTCGTCTCCCGGCGTGCCCGTTCGACCTTTTCATTGTTGCACTCAATGCCACTTGCCTGTGGGAGTGCGTAATACTCCTAGGCGGTCGGCTACAATGAGTTTCAGACCGCGCTCGTTGTCCCTCTCCTCCCTTTTGCACTCCCCAGCAACAACAGGATGACGCCAATCACAATGGCAACATCTGCCAGATTAAACACTCCTGTCTGGAAAGGACCAACCCCAAGCCTTACAAAATCTATTACTGCTCCGTCGTTGAACATGCGGTCAATCAAATTTCCCACACCTCCGCCTGCCAAAAGAGACAGTCCAATCCATTGTCCCACGTTTAGGCTGCGAGTACTGACTGCGAGTGCAAGAGCAAGCAGCAAGCTCGCGCTTGTCAAAATGATCAACAGTAGAAAGCGACCCTCACGCGGCCAACTCGATCCTAAACTCAGGAATGCTCCTGAATTCTCGGTATACTCAAATCGAACGGAATCATTCAGCAAGGAGACAGGAGAAGAGGAGGCCAATGACTGCCTTGCAATGTTCTTCGTCGCTTGATCACAGCCCGCACAGGAAATAAGCACCGAAACAACCAGACCGAGTCTCCAGATCCTTCTCATAATTACACATCAAGAATCGTCGCCGGGGCTGATCTCATACCAGATGTTCGACTGAAAGCCTTGCGCGTCCGGCTCGACCAGTTGTTTGACGATCTCAGGTGCGCCGGCCGTGCAGCGCCATTCGTAGACCGTCGCGCGGCCCGTGACGTAGGCTGGAATAAAATCGGAGGTTGGATTCGCCGCGCAGAAATCCGCCATGTCGGGTGTGGGGGTGCGGCTGGTGTCTGCCTTCTCTGTGCAGGGCAAATTGGCGCCAACGAAGCAAGCCCAGACCTTGCCGTCCATGCAGCGCCAGAAGGTCCCTGCAACGAACGGTTCCATGGGGACGTCATCGGGTGTTTCCAACACCTTCCTCAAACCGTTGACGACCGCCTCGGGCGTCTCGGCGCCGGTATATCGCGCGTCTGGTGCATCCATAGTGCCCACTGCGGCGCAATAAGCGAAGGGATCCGTGAACTGGCCTTGTTCCGTTGCCGGGCTCGGACTGGCAATGGGAACGGCAGTGGCTTGTGGCGCACCGCAGGCTGACAAGAAGAACACGACTGACGTAAAACCGCTCATCCATTTTAGCAACTTTTGATCGTTCATTGTCTTTACTCCTTGGTGTGATTAAGGTCATGGCGCCCAACGAGGCTTTCGACGGAGAGGGCAGGCCGCGAATCTCATTGGTCGTCCCATTAGCTGACTGTTGCATTTTACCCTCTGTCAATCTTTGCCTGATGTTTGAACGAGCGTATCTGGGTGGTCCGAGGCAACCCCGCCCATCTATTGTACCCAACTCATGAGTCAGTGTCAAATCAGGATCGTTCAGAACTCGACCACAAACTCCCCGTCCTTGTACAACAGCTCGTCGTCTACCCAGATCTCACCCCCGGCGCGCATGTCGCAAATCATGTCCCAGTGGATGGTTGATACGTTCTTTCCACCAGTTTCGGGATAGCTTCGGCCCAGCGCCATGTGGAAGCTGCCGTTGATCTTCTCGTCGAATAGGATCTGCCGCGTGAAACGGGTGATGCCTTTGTTGGTGCCGATGGCGAACTCTCCCACGTACCGCGAGCCCTCGTCGGTGTCGAGCATCTGGAGCAGGAAGTCCTCGTTCTTCTCCGCGCTGGCCTTCACCACCTTGCCGCCCTCGAACCACAGCCGGATGCCGGCCACCTCTCGCCCCCCGTAGATCGCTGGATACGAGAAGTAGACGCGCCCCTCGACGCTGTCCTCCACCGGCCCGGTGAAGACCTCGCCACTGGGCATGTTGTGCTTGCCGTCGCTGTTGATGAACGTGCGCCCGGCGATACTCAGGCGCAATTCTGTCTCCGGGCCGACGACGCGCACTCGCTCCTTGCCTTCCAGCCAATCCACGATCCTTTGCTGCCAGGCCGAGAAGCGGCGCCAGTGGCCCACCGGATCATCCACGTCCGGCAGGCAGGCCCCGTAGACGAAGTCCTCGTACTCGCTCAGGCTCATCTCGGCGTCTTGAGCGTATGCGTTGGTCGGGAACAGCGTGCCGACCCAGCGCAGCTCACCGGCCGCGGCGCGCTGCATGTAGATTTGCATGATCTCTGCTTGCGACTGGTTTCTCAAGACCATCTTGGCCGGGTCTACGTTGCTCAGGGCCTTGGTGTTCGCCGCACCTCGGATGCCGATGGAGACGTCGTAGGTTTCG
Organism: uncultured Anaerolineae bacterium; assembly: GCA_964625745.1. GTDB lineage: Bacteria > Chloroflexota > Anaerolineae > VGOG01 > VGOG01 > CAZVCJ01. The sequence continues at coordinate 11,297 of CAZVCJ010000117.1, forward strand.
ATAGCCAATTTGAGCGGTTCGGGCACGTGCTGTAACTGCTCGTCCGAAGCGTAGCGAAAGAACAGTTCCTCCGTCTCAGGCAGATCAACCACCATCAGCGGATGCCCTCCCGCCTGTAGCACCTGGGCGTAGACTGCCTGGAGCAAGGGGCTGCCAGGGGTATCCCCTTGCACCAACACCTTGTCACCCGGCTGCACCGCAACCGAGTAGTTGACCAACACATCGGCCAGTTTGTCAACTCGCGGGTCTGTCATCGTCTGCTCCTCCTTGCACATAATGATAGATTGTGGACGTCTCAGGTAATTAGTAGTTGTGACTGTTCCCTGCCTGCTGCTGTGTTTCCGCCAGCCGTAGTCTCACGAAGGCCCAGGGTGCGCCCAGCCCGCTCCACAGGCCCACCAGCCAGTAGCGGACGAAACGGAAGATGAGGGCGGGTTCCGCGCTGGCGAAAGCTATCCGCAGCCCCATCCACAGGCCGAATAGCGTCGCCACCCCCAGCAGGAGGCGCAGCACCTGCTTCCACCAGACGCCACCGGACTCGAAGCCAATCCAGCGGCGCTCCAGCACGAAGCCGATGCCCATTCCCATCAGCGCTGCCCCTGTGGTGACGCCGTCTTCGGTGAGGAGAAGTAGCATCAGCAGAAGGGGTACCGCCAGTGCCGCGCCCAGTTGCCCGGCCAGGCTCTTCTTCCTGAACCAGGCCTCTGTGGCCGGTTCCAGCCAGAGGTAGAGCAGCAGGAGCGCTGCGCCAATGAGATAACCACCCAGCAGATCAGTGGGAAAGTGAACCCCCAGGTAGATCCGTGAAAGGGGGATGAACACCATGAGCAGCCCGGCGACCACCCACAGCCAGGTGCATTGGAACGCGCTAACCAGGTAGCCCCAGACGACGACAGCGTTTTGGGTGTGGCCGCTGGGAAGCCCCCCTCCGCTAGCTTCGGCTAATTGCCGCACCCGGACATCGTACGCAAAGGGCCTGGGTTGACCTGCCAGCACCTTTGCCGCTGAGTTCAGGTAGGCAGAGAGAAGAAACAGGACGGTCAGCCTGGCGCCGGAGCGACGGTCCAGACACCAGTAAACGAGTGGCAGGAGCAGTAAGAAGAACTCCTTTTCTCCCATAAAGGTTAAGGCCTTGAACGGCAGGTCTAGCGTGGGGCTGAACTGCTGGAACCAGAGGATGACGTTTATGCCCCAATCCAGGATGCTTTCCATAAGTTTACTTTCTCCTTAAATACCTTATCCCTACTTTCCGCTAAGTTGGGTTTGACAGGTTCATGATTTAACGTATACT
>CAZVCJ010000118.1:0-12552 GCA_964625745.1 uncultured Anaerolineae bacterium
GAATGCAAGGGGGGCGGTAGTACGTGTATCAAACCCAAGTGCAAAACGCTATAGTTGCGGTGTTAGTATGTGTGGCAAGACGATCAAGTCTAAAGGTAGGCTCTACTCGTATTATCATTGTGGTGCTACATCGGGCCGCCTCGACTATGCTAGAATTTGCGAGCAAAAAAAGTCGTTTAGGGCTGATATCGTAGATGCCATAGTTTGGGAGTGGGTGAAGTCGTTTTTGACTGACCCGAAGTCGTTACGCCTTGGTCTAGAGGAATATCAAACAGAACAAGATAAGGCAAATGCCCCGTTACGCGACCGCCTGGCAGTGCTAGAGGACTTGTCAGCCGACAATAAACGGCAGCTAGAGCGTTTGCTAGAATTGTACTTGGCCGGCGACTTTCCCAAGGAAATGTTAATAGAACGCAAAAGCCGCCTGGAGAACACTATCGAGAAACTTAGCAAGGAAAGAAACGGCCTGGTCACCCAGCTAGAGGCACGGACTTTAACAGAGGAACAAGTGAGAACCCTGGAGGAATTTACCTTACGTGTGGCAGAAGGGCTGAATTTTGCCGATGAGGACTTTGAGACACAGCAGCGAGTAATTGAGATCCTGGACGTAAGAGCAACACTGGCAGTTGAAGATGGTGAGAAGATAGCCTACCTGCGATGTATGCTGGGGGATGATAGTTTGTCCATTGCGTCTACCACCACAAAAACCTGTTTTAGGGAAAATCAGAAACGTGGAGGAGGTATCCTAACTTGCGCGAAAGTGCTCTTTGTCAAGCTTCAGCAAGTGTGATATAATTCTTGTAGCCGTACGACGCCTACTACAAACTCAGTTTAGGAGATTGCGAATGATTGCAGAGACAGCGGGACGAGTCACCGAGAACATCAAAAAGGTTATCGTGGGTAGGGACGAGGTCATCGAGTTAGCACTGGTGGCCCTGCTGTGCGAGGGGCACGTGCTGATCGAAGACGTGCCCGGCACCGGCAAGACGACTCTGGCTAAGGCCGTCGCTCGCTCCTTGGGCTGTAGCTTTCAGCGCATCCAGTTCACGCCAGACCTCTTGCCCAGCGACGTGACCGGCATCTATTTCTTCAACCAAAAGGCCCAGGAGTTCGAGTTCCGCCCTGGGCCCGTGATGTCTCAGGTGCTCCTGGCCGATGAGATCAACCGCGCCACCCCCCGCACCCAGTCAGCCCTCCTCGAGGCTATGCAGGAGCGCCAGATTACCGTGGATGGCGACACCAGACCCCTGCCTCGTCCCTTCCTCGTCCTGGCTACCCAGAACCCCATCGAGCTAGAGGGTACCTTCCCCCTGCCAGAGGCCCAGGTGGACCGCTTCATGCTGAAGATCAAAATAGGCTATCCTACCGAGGAGGAGGAGAATCGGATATTGCTCCGTTTCGAGCACCACGATCCTCTGGAGGACCTGGAGGCCGTAACCTCGGCGGAAGAGCTTTTGACCCGGCAAAAGGAGAGCAGTCACATTCGGGTTGAAGAGTCGGTTCGGCAGTACATCGTGCAGGTAGCGCGGGCCACACGGGAGCATCCTTCGGTGGAACTGGGGGTCAGCCCGAGGGGCACCCTCTTTCTCTACAAGACCTGCCAGGCCCTGGCTGCTATCCGTGGGCGGGATTTCGTCATCCCCGACGACGTCAAGCACCTGGCTCCCTACGTCCTGACCCACCGCATCATCATCAACCCCCAAACCCGCCTGCGCGGCCGCACCCCCGAGGAGGTGGTGATGGAGGTGGTGAACATGGTTCCGGCGCCGGTGGAGAAGTGAGTTGAGCCGCATCACTATTGATTATTCCAAGGAGACACAATTCAGCGAGGCCTGGATCGCTTTGGCGGTCATGTTGACTATCTTTGGCCTGGTCTTCCGCCAAAAGGGCTTGATGACGGTGGCGGCATTGCTGCTCACTATCGTGCCCATAGCCTGGCTGTGGAACAAGCACGCTCTCCGTGGCCTGCAATACGAGCGGCTATTCAGCGAGCGGCGGGCCTTCCCGGATGAGATATTGGAGCTCACCCTGCGAGTCTCCAATTGGAAGCTGTTGCCGATGGGCTGGCTACAGATTGAAGATCAATTCCCGTTGGGTGTGCCGCTCTTGGATGAAGAGTTGATAACCTCGCAATCGTCGAACTTTGGCCAGTTGGTCACCGCTTTTTCCCTGCGTTGGTACCAGCGGGTGTCCCGTCGCTACCAATTACACTGCCCTCAACGCGGCTATTACCGCTTCGGGCCAGCGCATCTAAAGTCGGGTGACCTCTTTGGCCTCTTCAGCCAGGAGGGGTGGCAGAAAAAGGATGACTGGCTCATCGTCTATCCCAGGGTGGTACCCATTACCGAATTGGGTCTGTTGTCCAAAGAGCCTTTCGGCGAGACCAAAGCCAGGCAGCGCATCTTCGAGGATCCGATGCGCACCATCGGCGTGCGCGATCACCAGCCTGAAGATAGCTTCAAGCACATCCACTGGAAGGCCACCGCTCGCCAGCAAAGGCTACAAACCAGGGTCTACGAGCCGACCACTTCCTTCAATCTGATCATTTTTCTCAACGTGGCCACTTTCCCCAAGCATTGGCAGGGGACAGACCCGGCCCTCTTGGAACGAGCCATCAGCGTAGCCGCCTCCATCGCCAACTACGGCGCGGAGCAGCGCTACATCGTGGGAGTCATTGCCAACGGCAGTGTGCCTCACTCGGATCAGCCCATCAAGGTGCTGCCGAGCCGCGATCCCAGGCAATTGGCCCGCATCCTGGAAGCACTGGCGGCCGTGACCGGCTTCGCTACTTCTTCCATCGAGAACCTGCTGATGGCGGAAAGCCCCAAGTTGCCCTGGGGCGCTACCCTGGTAGTGGTGACCGGGATAGTCAGCGAAGAACTCGTCGCCACCTTGCTGCGGCTGCGGGATGTAGGGCGCCGTCTGGTGCTGATCTCTCTGGACCAGGAGCCGCCCCTCCCTCTTTCCCCCCCAACGGGGGGGATGAAGGGGGGGGAAGGTATTCTCTCCTATCATCTACCTGGTATGGAGGTGGATTTTCGTCCTCCATTGAGAAGAGGAGAGGTACGGGGGGAGTTTGTGCAGGGGAGGCAGGCGGTGGAAATGTTCACCAGATTAGGAGGTTGAGCGCGGTGGGAATCCTCCATCTAAACTGGCGCAAGGAGTCGCTATACCTGACCCTTGTGGCTGCTGAAATGTGCTGGTTCACCCCCTGGGCCTTGGTGATAACCCATCGGGCAGCGGTCGCCGCACCGTATGCCACAGCGCTAAAGCTGGGCATCTTCGTTTTGGCTGTGGTCTATTTAAGCCGTATCATGGATCGCTTGCAGTTCGATCTCTTGTACCAGCGATGGATCCTAATTGTCGCGGTAGTGATCACCACCGTCTTGATCATGCGCTCTTTCCTTTACCCAGGTTACGGCTTGTTCGATCTTGGCTGGTTGGGAAAAGTGGGAGGGGCGCTTCTGTATTTCTACTCACTGCCACCGGAAGCCATTGTCGTTGTCATTCTCCTCTTCCTGTGGTGGCGTGGGATCAGTATCGGTCAACGCAATTTGACTTTCCAAGGGGTGGGCTTCTCCTTTCGCCTGGGCATCCTATTGCTCGTTTTTTCCACGCCGCTGTTGTCCATTCTGGGCTATGATCTTACAATATTGATTTTGCCTTTTTTCTTCTTCAGCCTCATGGCTGTCGCCCTGGCTCGGGTGGAAGAAGTCAATCAGGCCAAAGGAGGCGTGGGGGCGCCCTTTAACTTCACCTGGTTAGCTATATTGCTTGGCTCCATCGTCGTCGTCCTGATCACAGCGTGGCTGATCTCCCGGATTTACTCTGTGGAAGGCTTCTCTCAGATCCTGCGCTGGCTGGAACCGGTCTTCGCCCCGTTGCTGAGAGTAGTAGAGTACGTCTTAATCTTATTGATCAAGCTTCTGGAGCCTCTCTTGCGGTGGTTCTTCGGGATATTCCAACGAGTCGCTGAAGGCCTCCCTGGGAGCTTTGAGGGCCTTGAGCCGCTAGGCCTTGAGGACCTTCCGGTCGGCGAACCGACCCAACCGCCGCGTTTGTTGATGGCCATCTCCCGTTACGTTTGTCTGGGGCTTGTTGGGGTGGTCGCCTTGATGGTATTGGCCCTCACCCTGCGGCGACGACTGGACAGGCAGCGAAGAGGTGATGAGATCCGCGAGTCTCTCTGGTCGTCAGCCGCCCTTGCTGATGGGATGCTGAACTCCCTGCGCGGTGGCTGGGATCGTCTCAAGGACCTGGCCGGACTGGTGGGGCGCTTTGGCCCCGGTATGCGGCTCTACGCTGCAGTGTCCATCCGCAAGATCTACGCCAACATGGCCCGCTTGGCGGAGAGGCAGGGTTTCCCCCGGCAGCCTGCCCAGACGCCCTACGAGTACCTGCCAGCTTTGGGCCTCGCTTTTCCCGATTGCCAGACCGAGACCACAGCCATAACAGAGGCCTACGTGAAGGTGCACTACGGCGAAGCGCCTGAGAGCGTCAAAGAATTGCAGCGCATCCGAGAATGTTGGCAGCAGATTCAAGAACGTGAAACGTCAAACGTAGAACGTGAAACGTGAAACGTCAAACGTGAGGGGTAGTTCACGTTTCACGCTTCACGTTTCACGTTCCGAGGTGAAAATAGTATGGCCAGATACATCTTCTGCACCGGGGGGGTGGTTTCGTCGGTAGGCAAGGGCGTCACCGCCGGCTCCATCGGCCGCGTCCTTAAAAGCCGCAGCATCTCGGTCTCCATTCAGAAGCTGGACCCTTATATCAACGTTGATCCGGGCACCATGTCGCCCTACCAGCACGGGGAGGTCTACGTCCTCGAGGATGGCGCGGAGACCGATCTCGACCTGGGCCACTACGAGCGCTTCATTGACGAGAACCTGACCCGTGCCAACAACGTGACCACTGGCCAGGTCTACGCCGAGGTCATCGCCAAGGAGCGGCGGGGCGACTATCTGGGCGGCACCATCCAGGTCATCCCCCACATCACCAACGAGATCAAGCGCTGCATCAGATTGGTGGCCGAGGAGAGCGGGGCCGCGGTGGTCATCGTGGAGGTAGGGGGCACCGTGGGCGACATAGAGAGCCTGCCTTTTCTGGAGGCCATCCGCCAGATGCGCAAAGACTTGGGCCGCGAGAACACTCTCTACATCCACCTCACCCTCCTGCCCTACATCGGCTCCACAGGCGAGCTGAAGACCAAGCCCACCCAGCACAGCGTCAGGGAATTGCGGGGCATAGGTATCCAGCCCGACGCCATCGTTTGCCGTTCCGATTACCCGCTGGGCAGCGAGGCCAAGGAAAAGATCGCCCTCTTCTGCGACGTTGAGCAGCGAGCCGTCATTCCTCTAGTGACCGCCGAGAGCATCTACGAGGTGCCTCTCATCCTGGAGGAAACGGGGCTGGGGGACTTCATAGTCGAGCGCCTGGAGTTGCCCGCTGACGCGCCTGACCTGGATGACTGGCGTGCGTTAGTTGAGGAAATCAAGCGCCCTAAAAAAAGAATCCACATCGGCGTAGTGGGTAAGTACATCGAGCTCCAGGATGCTTACCTCAGCGTGCGCGAGGCCCTCCACCATGCTGGCGTCCACAGCGGCTGCGACGTCCAAATCAACTGGATCAACGCCGAGGACTTGGAGAAGAGGCGGGGCCTGGACACATTGGGCCAGGTGGATGGTATGGTCGTGCCCGGTGGCTTTGGCTATCGGGGCATTGAGGGCATGATCGTAGCCGCCCGCTATGCTCGTGAAAATAAAGTGCCCTACCTGGGCCTCTGTCTGGGCTTGCAGGTCATGGTCATCGAGTTGGCCCGGCACGTCCTGGGCAGCGATGAGCCCAACTCCACCGAATTCGACATCGCCACCAGGCATCCCGTCATTGACCTCATGCCGGAACAGGAGGGCATCTCCGACATGGGGGGCACCATGCGCCTGGGCGTCTATCCCTGCCAGTTGGTCCTCGGCACCAAAGCTGCCGCTGCCTACGAGCAGGAGATCGTCGGCGAGCGCCACCGCCATCGTTTCGAGTTCAACAATGCCTACCGCGACCTGTTGACCGAGGCCGGGTTGGTGCTCAGTGGCCTTTCGCCCGACGGACACCTGGTAGAGATCGTAGAACTGGCCGATCACCCCTGGATGCTAGGTAGCCAATTTCATCCTGAGTTCAAATCCCGGCCCAATCGTCCCCATCCCCTATTCTCCGCCTTCTTGACCGCAGCCAAGACCATGCACGTTAAGTAGACTTGTGCTTTCGATTACTTTGGAGTATAATCATGGTTGCTGGCCGCCCTAGCTCAATCGGCAGAGCAAGCGCTTCGTAAGCGCTAGGTTAGCGGTTCAATTCCGCTGGGCGGCTCTGCTCAAAGCCCCATAACTGGGGCTTTTCTCCTAATATGCCGAGAGCAAACCAAATGGGTGAATTCAGACCTCTTCAAAATTTGACTTTTACCTGAATGTGCACTATAATTCAATTGATGAATTATGGGCAGGAAAAAGGTATCTGAGGTGGAGCGAGATCTCCGGATTCTAGAATATATCGAGAGGGAGCCAGATATCACGCAGGCCGGCCTGGCTGCGAAGTTGGATGTGGCGGTGGGGAGCGTGAACTGGTACCTGAAGCGCATGCTCGCCAAGGGCTACGTGAAGGCAAAACGGATGCAGCGCAAGCGTCTAAAGTATCTGATCACGCCGCAGGGAATGGCCGAAAAGGGGCGGCTGGCCTATGAGTACATGCAGGCATCTTTGCATGTGTACCGGGAAGTGCGAGCGGAGGCGAAGCGGCTACTCGAACGGGTGCAGGCGGCCGGATACAGGAAGGTGCGGATAGAGGGTGATGGAGACGTGGCTGAGATCTGTCGCCTGACTTGCCTGGAGCAGGGAGTGCAGATAGAGTCGCTGTCAGAGAAGGATCGGATCCCTGTGCTCCGGGTTGACGGGAGAGGACCGAAGTTGGAATGGCTGGAGTCAAATAGTGGGGAAGTGAAGGATTATCCAGACACCGCAGGATGGCCAGAGAATGTTGCTGAGGCAGATACGGGAATACTTTGAGGAGGTTGAGGGTAGTGAAAAGGGCGTTAGTTTGTGGCGCGGGTGGTTTCATCGGTGGGCATCTCGTCAAGAAACTCAAGAAAGAAGGGTATTGGGTCCGTGGCGTTGACATCAAGGAGCACGAATTTGCGCCGACGGCGGCTGATGAATTTTTGCTTCTTGACCTGAGAGAGCCGGGGAATTGCGCAGCGGCGTTCTCTCTTGAGGAAGGCGCCTTTGACGAGGTTTACCAGTTGGCGGCGGATATGGGCGGTATGGGATTTATTCCCTTCGCTGAGTGCGAGATCATGCATAACAACGCTTTGATCAACATCCATATGACGCACACGGCGGCGGCGATGGGCGTCCCGCGGTATTTCTTCTCCTCATCGGTCTGCGTCTACCGGGATATGCAGCCCGGCGAACCGGCGCTGACTGAGGACGATGCCATCCCGGCACACCCCGACAACGAGTATGGCTGGGAAAAGTTGTATGCTGAACGTGTGGCGATGGCTTATGGCCGGCACACCGACATGAAGGTGCGCATCGCGCGTTTCCAGAATTGCTATGGCCCGGTAGGGACCTGGCGAGGCGGGCGGGAGAAGGCGCCGGCGGCGATCTGCCGCAAGGTTGCCGAGGCCGAGGACGGCGGTACCATTGAGGTCTGGGGCCACGGGGTGGCGGTCCGTGCCTATACTTATGTGGACGATATGGTGGATGGCATTTATCTCTTGATGCACTCTGGCCTCGAGGGCCCAGTCAACATCGGCTCTTCCGAACACGTGACGGTGGACGAGTTGGTGGAGACAGTGATCGAAGTCGCGGGCAAAGAGATCCATAAGAAGTACGTTGAAGGCCCAGTAGGGGTACAATCGCGGAACTTCAGCAAGAAGCGCATTCACTCACTAGGGTGGCGGGCGAAGGTGTTCTTGAAAGAGGGGCTTGGGTACACGTATCCGTGGATCGAGACACAGGTAAAGGCAGCAAGGGGAGCGGAATGACGGATAATCTATCCTTGGCAGATGCAGTCCCGGTGACTGTGATTCGTCCCTCGCGAGGCTGGATATCGCTGAATCTGCGCCACCTGTGGGAGTACCGCGAGTTGCTCTACTTCCTCACCTGGCGCGACGTCAAGGTTCGCTACAAGCAGACGGTGCTGGGCGCGGCCTGGGCCATTATCCAACCGTTCTTTACGATGGTGGTATTCTCTTTGTTCTTTGGCCAGTTGGCCAAGATGCCGTCAGATAACATCCCCTACCCCATCTTTAGCTACGCAGCCCTGGTGCCGTGGACCTTCTTCGCCAACGGGTTGAGCCAGTCGTCCGCCAGCCTGGTGGGCAGTGCTAACCTGATCAAGAAAGTCTACTTCCCGCGCCTGGTGATCCCCATCTCGGCAGTGATTTCAGGCGGCGTGGACTTCACCCTGGCCTTTGTGGTGCTCCTGGGTATGATGCTGTTCTACGGTATCGTGCCGACTGGCGCCATTGTTTGGCTACCGCTGCTACTGCTTTTGGCGTTGGTGACCGCTTTGGGGGTTGGCTTGTGGCTCACGGCGATGAACGTGCAATTTCGCGACGTGCGCTATGCGGTGCCTTTTTTGGTGCAGGCCTGGATGTTTGCCACGCCCATCGCCTATCCCAGCAGCCTGCTCGATGAGCCGTGGCGCACCTTGTATGGCATCAACCCCATGGCTGGCGTGGTCGAGGGCTTCCGCTGGGCCTTGCTGGGGACAAAGGCGGCGCCAGGCCCCATTGTCCTCGTTTCGGCGCTGGTGGCCGTGGGGCTGCTGGTCAGCGGTGCTTTCTATTTCCGGCGGATGGAAAAGACTTTTGCTGATGTGGTTTGAATTGCGAAATGCGAAATTCGTTTCGAGCAGGAAGTGAAAGGCCATGGAGACACTGCAGTTGCAAGAATATGATGAGGGGAAGATCGCTATCATCGGTGGCTCAGAGGTGGACGTATATCGTGAGATCCGCCAGGCAGGTCTGGAACCGAGACCTCTCGTCTTCCGTGTTCCTCGTGAAGAGGACTTTCAATTGGGGACGGAGCGGTTTACTGCAAAGATAGGGTTCTCGGGAAGGTGCTCTCCCGCATCACCGGGCCGACGGAGGGCCACGCCGAGATCCACGGGCGGGTGGGCTCCTTGCTGGAGGCATGTCCTGAGCGGAGCCGAAGGGTGGGCACTGGCTTCCCAAACTGACCGGGCGTCGGAGTAGCAGAGAGGCAGCTCCGTGAAAATCATTTGGACAAGACATGCGGAAGAGCGCCAGGAGGAATGGCGGAAAAAGTTGGGCATATGGACCAGCAAGGTGGAGAAGTATTGGCGGGAGGAACAAGATGCGAATCCGATATGATTCTGAAGCCGACATCCTTCTATTTGTCCTACGAGATTTGCCTCCGGTGGACGCGGTGGAGGAAGCGGGAGGTGTGATCATCAGCTACGGGGAGGATGGGGAAGCGGTCAGCGCGGAGTTTTTGCATGCTTCTGTGCGTCATCTGATTCGGACAGGCGAGATCAGCGTGACACTTCAGGCCGAGCGTGTACCGGAGAGAGTGTATGCGACGGCTGGAACCTAGCGCGGGTACAGAAGCGAGGGGCGATTCAGTATCTCGAATGCTGTACAGGCCATCTGTGTGTAAGCGATGAGGGATGGTTGATGGATGACATGGCCATCCGCGTCGAAAACCTTTCCAAGCAATATCCTTCACTTCGACAACCCTTCGACATGCTCAGGACAAGGCTCAGTACAGGGCGCAAGATCCTCTCCCGCATCACCGAGCCGCCGGAGGGTACGCTGAAGGACGAGTTGTCTCTTTAGAGACTGAGGTGTTTCCACGATTGATTGGCCACGGGCTGTATGCTGTGGTGGAAGAAGGCCCTTTCCTTGACATTGGCACGCCTGAAGCGTATACTATGGCAGAGCAGTTTTTCGCTTCGGAGACGCTGGCATGACGCGCCGACGCTTTATCGTTACCCCTGATTACGTAGCGGATGATTGGGAGGAGGCAGCTCGGGTCATTGGGCGTCTGGTAGCAGAAGAGCAGAGGGGAACTTTGGTCGGGAGGTGAGGCATGGAGCGAAGTGCTGATTGGATGGATCAAGCACGGGGTGACCTGGAACACGCCAGGAGTGATTTGGAGCGAGGATTTTACGATTGGGCGTGCTTCTCTGCCCAGCAGACGGCAGAAAAAGCTGTTAAAGCAGTCTTTCAGAAAATGGGCGCAGAGGCATGGGGCCACTCCGTGGCGGATCTGTTGGAGGAACTGTCAGCGCGGTATCCTGTTCCCGAAGCGCTGATAGATGTGGCGTTGGAACTGGATAAAGCCTACATCCCGACACGTTATCCTAATGCTCATCCCTCTGGCTCGCCACGACGCCGGTATACACGCTCGGAAGCCGAGAGAATGGTGGCTCATGCAGAACAAATCGTTCAGTTCAGTGAAGGTCTTTTATCCACCCTTTAATCGTGAGGAGTTGCTGGCTCTGCTGCGTCAACGCATCCCAGCATTGCAAGGAAAGCTCTCACTGAAACGGGTTGTGCTGTTTGGCTCTTACGCCAAAGGCAGGCAGACGGTTGCCAGTGACATTGACTTGCTCGTCATTTATGCCGGCAGGCCCCGCACGGATGCCTATGCGCTGGTCAAGCAGGCGCTGAATATCCGCCGCCTTGAGCCACATGTGTATGCAGAAGAAGAGTATGAGCAAGCCAGGATGATGGTTGAACGGATGATCCACGATGGCATCTTGATAGCCTCAGGAGAGCGCTGATTACTATTGATTGGGGCATCACTTTGGCCGGTGCCTGTGTGGGATGGTTCACAATAGGTTGACACTTTAACAATTGCATAGGCTTGCCAACAGCGACCAAAGCGGGGATAATAGCCGCGTTCGCAACTTACACTTCGGCGGAATAACAAGGAGAGAGGCAAATGAGGAACGAGGATTTGCTGGAACGGATCACGGTAGATCCCAAGGTCATGGTTGGCAAGCCGGTCATGCGCGGAACGCGAATCCCGGTGGCGTTGATTTTGAAGATGTCAGGGCAGAGCATTCCGGTCGAGGAGATTCTGCGTGAGTATCCCCGGTTGGAAAAAGTCGACATTGAGGCTGCCATAGCGTACGCGGCGCGCGTAGTAGAGCACGAAGAGGTGTTTCCTCTGCCGGTGCGGGGTGAGTTGGTGCCGGCATGAAGTTCCTGGTGGATGAATGCACGGGCACATCGGTGGTAGCCTGCCTGCGTGGCGAAGGTCACGATGCAGTAGCTGTGGTCGAGGTAATGCCCGAGGCAGATGACGAGGAGATTCTAGATCGCGCGGTGGCCGAAGGCCGAATTGTGGTGACCAACGACAAGGACTTTGGTGAGATGGTCTTCCGCAGTGGGCTGGCGCATCGGGCGTGGTATTGTTGCGCTTGCGAGACGAACGGGCAGAGAACAAGGTGCAGATGACGAAGGTCTTGTTGGCGCAAGTCGGTGAACGGTTGCGAAACCATTACGTTGTAGCCACTTCACTTCGACAACCCTTCGACAGAGCTCAGGATAAGGCTCAGTACAAGCGGCAGGCCCAGGACAAGCCTGGGGATGAAGCGAGCAGAGACCTGTCCTGAGCCCGCCGAAGGGTTGAGCGCAAGTTAGACGAGACCTGTGTTGAGCTGGCCGAAGCATCGTGGCCTTCGCGAGACGCCGTCCTGAGCCTGTCGAAGGATCGAGAAGTTCATGGACACTCCGGTTAAGCACTACCCTTCGGCCTGGCTCAGGGCAAGCTCCAGCGGCATGTACGTGCGCCTGGCTTTCGCCGTGGCCGCCCATCCTTCGACAGGCTCAGGACGGCGCCTGGAGCCGGAGACTCGTCCTGAGCTTGGCGAAGGATCGGCTGGTGGACGCGGTGCTGGCGGTGGGGGATAGTTGTAGGCGATGATATCTAAACAGGGAAACGGAATGGACTTCCGAATCAGCGAAGCGGACTTACATCCTCACTTGCGGGCTCGAATGAGGCAACGCGGCGTTACCCAGGAGGAAATTGAACAGACCCTGAACGAAGGGTGGAGAGCTACTGATGCCAAGCCTGGGACACTGGGAAAGACAATAGTGTTTCCCTACGAGCAGGAGTGGGAGGGGAAGTTCTACCTGGAGAAGGAGGTCACAGTGTATTACAAAAAGGCCGACGACGACATCATTTTGCTGACAGTCAAGGCCCGGTATGGACTAGGGTTTCCACGGAGGTAGGCGAATGAAGATAGAATACGACACGATTCGGGACTTGTTGTATATTTGGTTTGGCACTCCTGGGGAGAAAGCCGCCAAGACTGAGACCGTAGTACCAGGTGTGCACGCTGATTTTGACAGGCAAGGGCGCTTGGTTGGGATTGAAATTCTGGACGCCTCAGAGGTGTTGCGGCAGAAGGTGCAATTCGAGGTGGCGCTCATGCCCTCGTCTGTTGAGAGGGCGCCTGCTTGACACAGTCACGTCAGGTGAAGCCACACAGATTTCACGAATTGCACAAAGTGTGGTAAAATTT
>CAZVCJ010000119.1:0-4089 GCA_964625745.1 uncultured Anaerolineae bacterium
TGAACCAGATCTTTTCGGATTTGGGTATAGGCATGATGACACTCCTCCTTTGGAGGTTGGAGATTGGACTTCCAACCTCCAATCTCCAACTTCTAATTTCTAACTTCTAATTTCTAATTTCCAACCCGATCAGGTCGCCCATCTCCTGGGTGCCGACCTGCTGCTTCCCCTCTTCGGCGATGTCCCTGGTGCGATAGCCCTCTTTCAGCACGGCGGCCACGGCAGCTTCTACTGCAGCGGCTTCCGCTTCCAGCCTCAACGAATGGCGCAGCAGCATAGCGCCGCTGAGGATGGTGGCAATGGGGTTGACCACGTTCATGCCGGTGTATTTGGGCGCAGAGCCGTGAATGGGCTCATACAAGCCGAGAGTGTCCTCCCGCAACGAAGCTGAGGGCAGCATGCCCATCGAGCCGGCCAGCATGGATGCTTCGTCGGTGAGGATATCGCCGAACATGTTGCCGGTGACCATCACGTCGAACACACCGGGATAGCGTACCAGGCGCATGGCGGCGATGTCCACGTACATGCTGTCGAACTCCACATCGGGATACTCGCCGGCCACGCGCTCAGCCGTCTCGCGCCAAAGGCGGGAACTCTCCAGCACGTTGGCCTTGTCCACCGAGGTCACTTTCTTGCGCCGCTGACGTGCCAACCCGAAGGCCAGGCGCACCACCCGCTCGACCTCAGGGACAGAATAGAGCAGCGTATCATAGGCTGCCTCTGCGCCGCAGTGTCCTGAGCTTGTCGAAGGGCCGACCGTCTTACGGCCTCGCTCGCCGAAGTAGATGCCACCCGTGAGCTCGCGCACCACTACCAGATCCACTTCGGCGAGGACCTCAGGCTTGATGGTGGAGGCGTGGAGCAATTCCTTGTACAGCTTGATGGGTCGCAGGTTGGCGAAGACTCCCAGCGCCTTGCGCAGGCCCAACAATCCCTGCTCAGGACGCACCTTGAGGGTTGGATCGTCGTACTTGGGGTCGCCCACCGCAGCCAGGAGGACGGCGTCGCTGGCCTGGCATAAGGTCAGTACCTCGTCGGGCAAGGGGCTACCGGTCTTGTCAATGGCCACCCCACCAATCAGGCCCTCCTCGAACTTGAACGTGTGCCCATAAACCTCGGCCACTCGTTTCAGCACCTTGATTGCTTCGGCCATCACCTCTGGCCCGATGCCATCACCCGGCAGAACAGCGATTCTAGCTTGCATAACTATACCTCCCTGGAAGTTGGAGATTAGAAGTTGGAAGTTGGATTTCGGAAATCCAACCTCCAATCTCCAACCTCTAACCTCCAACTCGTGTGTATTCGATCAATCCCCCGGCCCGGATGATGCCCATCATGAACTCAGGATACGGTTCGGCCTGGAAGGTTTGCCCGGTGTCGAGGTTATGGATTCTCCCTGTCTCTAGCTCCACTTCCAGAGTCTGCCCCGCTTCGGTGCCTTCTACTGCCGCCGGGCACTCCAGGATGGGCAGGCCGATATTGATAGCGTTGCGGTAAAAAATGCGGGCGAAGGTTGTGGCGACGACGCAGCTCACTCCTGTTCCCTTGAGGGCCAGTGGCGCGTGCTCCCGCGACGAGCCGCAGCCGAAGTTGGTCGTGGCCACGATGATGTCGCCCGGCTGCACTTTCTGAACGAACTCCGGGTCAACGTCTTCCATACAGTGACGAGCCAGCTCTTCCGAGGTCGAGATGCTCAGATAGCGGGCAGGGATGATCGCGTCCGTGTCCACGTTTGCTCCGTACTTCCAAACCTTGCCGGTTAGTTTCATGCAGGTCTCCTCGATTGGGTATTAGATATTGGGTATTGGGTACTGAATCCCCAATACCCAATATCTAATACCCGATTTCTGCGGGGCCGCCA
Source organism: uncultured Anaerolineae bacterium (assembly GCA_964625745.1). Lineage (GTDB taxonomy): Bacteria > Chloroflexota > Anaerolineae > VGOG01 > VGOG01 > CAZVCJ01. Next base: position 1,862 of record CAZVCJ010000119.1, read on the forward strand.
ATCCGCCCCAGCACTGCCGACGCTGCCGCCACCGCCGGGCTGGCCAGATACACCTCACTCTCCGGGTGACCCATGCGGCCTACGAAGTTGCGGTTGGTGGTGGAGACGCAGCGTTCTCCGGCGGCCAGCACCCCCGTATGTCCGCCCAGGCAGGGGCCACAGGTGGGTGTGCTCACCACCGCTCCCGCCTCGACGAAGGTCTCGACCAGACCCTGCCGCACGGCCTCCAGGTAGACGGCCTGGGTGCCGGGGATGACGATGCAGCGGACGTAAGGGTGCACTTTCCGTCCACTCAGCAACTGGGCAGCGACTTGCAGGTCCTCCAGCCTCCCGTTGGTGCAAGAGCCGATGACCGCCTGATCAATCTTCACCTCACCTACCTGGCTCAAAGGCCGAACGTTGCTGGGCAGGTGGGGGAAGGCTACCTGAGGCTCCATTTCGGAGATGTCCATCTCAATGACTTGGGTGTAGCGGGCGTCTGCATCGCTCTCGTAAGGGGTGTAGGGCCGCCGGGCACGAGGCTCGACGTAAGCCCGCGTCTTCTCGTCGAAGGCGAACAGTCCCGCCTTGCCCCCGGCTTCAATGGCCATGTTGGCCATGGTGAAGCGGCCATCCATGGACAGGGCATCCACGGCCTCACCGCTGAACTCCAGGGCCTGGTAGCGGGCGCCGTCCACGCCGATGAGCCCAATGGTGTAAAGGATGAGGTCCTTGCCACCCACCCACTCCTGCAACTGGCCGTGGTAGACAAATTTGATGGTCTCGGGCACTTTCATCCAGATCTTGCCGGTGGCCATAGCCACCGCGATGTCGGTGGATCCCATCCCGGTGGCGAAAGCCCCCAGAGCGCCGTAGGTACAGGTGTGGGAATCGGCCCCCACGACCACGTCGCCGGGCAGCACCAGGCCTTGCTCTGGCAACAGCACGTGTTCGATGCCCATCCGGCCCACTTCGAAGTAGTGAGTCAAGTTCTGCCGCCGGGCGAAATCGCGCATCGCCTTGCACTGCTCGGCCGATTTGATGTCCTTGTTGGGGGTGAAGTGATCGGGCACCATGATCACTCTGTCCCGATCAAAGACTTCCTCGACACCGATACGCTCGAACTCCCGAATGGCGATAGGCGCAGTGATGTCGTTAGCCAACACCACGTCCACGTTGACCTCAACGAACTGTCCTGGTTCCACGTGCTTCGCGCCTGCGTGGGCCGCCAGTATTTTCTCAGCCATTGTCATGCCCATAGCAGCTTTTGCTCCTCCGAATGCTGGATACTAGATACTGGATATTGAATACCCAATATCTAATCTCTAATCTTCCGTGCTTTCCGTATTTCCGTGTTTCCGTGTTGCTGCGGGATAGGAGCCAAAGATTTTGACGAAAGACGCTTTGCGCAGCAAGCCGAGCAGGGCTTTCTCACACTCTGGGTCCTGCCAATGCCCCTCGAAGTCCAGATAAAAGACGTAGTGCCAGGGCTTGTTGCGTCGGGGGCGCGATTCCAGCTTGGTGAGATTGATCCCCTGCTGAGCGAATTCTCCCAGGCAGTCGTGAAGGGCACCAGGAACGTGCCGGGATGAGAAGACCAGTGAGGTCTTGTTTCGTTCCCCTTTGGGCGGATCGTCCTGGCTGAGGATGAAGAATCGAGTGTAGTTGGATTGGTAGTCCTCGATGTTAGCGGCCAGAATCTCCAGACCGTAGACCTGGGCGGCCAATTCGCTGGCGATGGCAGCCATGCCTTCCTCTGGTGCGGCGGCCAACTCTTTGGCGCTGCCGGCTGTGTCATAGGCTGGTACCGCCTCCATCCCCCGATCAAGCAGGAACCGCTCACATTGGGCCAGGGCCTGGGGATGGGAGCGGACTTGCCGAATGTCCTCCAGTTTGGCACCTGGATTGGCCAGCAGGCAGTGGCGCACTCGCAATAGCACCTCCCCCCAAATCTTGAGGTCATAGTCCAACAACAGATCGTAGGCTTTGTTGATGGAACCGGCCATCGAGTTCTCTATGGGCAGAATCCCGTAGTCAGCCTGCCCCTCTTCCACAGCGCGGAAGATGTCCTCAAACGATCGGCAAGGCAAAGTGCCCACTTCCGCCCCAAAGAACTGGCGGGCCGCTTCCTGTGAATAAGCCCCATTTTCCCCCTGAAAAGCTACCGTTGTCATCCCTGCTCCCCTCTGACTCATTACTCGTTGCCCCGTTGTGCAGCCTCGCGTCGAGCGGCCAGCAGGCGATTGAGG
>CAZVCJ010000119.1:4189-9190 GCA_964625745.1 uncultured Anaerolineae bacterium
TTACTCGTTGCCCCGTTGTGCAGCCTCGCGTCGAGCGGCCAGCAGGCGATTGAGGGCAAACATGTAAGCTCTAGCACTGGCCACCACGATGTCGTTGTCTGCGCCGCGACCGCTGAACACTCGCCGCTCCGCGCCGTTCTCGCTGACCGGATCGTCGGCCTCGATGCGGATGGTCACCCGGCCCACGGCGTCAATCCCTTCGGTCACGGCCTGGATGGAGAACTCGATCAGCTCGTTCGGCTCGCCGATGACGCGGTTGATGGCCCGGTAGACGGCGTCCACTGGCCCGCTGCCGTGGTCGGCGTCGCAATAGACCTGGCCGTCCGGCCCCCGGATGCTGACGGTGGCGGTGGGGATGCTGTGGTCGCCGCAGGAGACCTGGACGTGTTCCAGGTGATAGGTCTCCTCGAAGAACACCTGTACCTCGTCGGCGACGATGGCTTCCAGGTCGCGGGTGTCCACGGTCTTTTTCTTGTCGGCCACTTCCAGAAAGCGTTGGTACACTTTCTCGAACTGGGCCTCATCGTCCAGGCTGTAACCCAGTTCCTCCAGGCGGTGGCGCAGGCCGTGTCGTCCCGATCGGGCGGATAGGATGATGTCCGAGTCGGGCACGCCGACGTCGTGGGGGTTGATGATCTCGTAGGTGGTGCGTTCTTTGAGCACGCCGTCCTGGTGGATGCCGGACGAGTGGGCGAAGGCGTTGGCCCCCACGATGGCCTTGTTGGGCTGCACCACGATGCTGGTCAGGTTGCTCACCAGCCGGCTGGCGGGGTAGAGCAGGCGGGTGTTGACGCCGGTGGTCACACCAAACACGTCACGGCGGGTTTGCAGGGCCATCACCACTTCCTCCAGCGAGGTGTTGCCAGCTCGCTCACCGATGCCGTTGATGGTGCATTCCACCTGGCGAGCGCCGTTGGCAACGCCCACCAGCGAGTTGGCTGTGGCCATTCCCAGATCGTTGTGGCAGTGCACGGAGATGGTGGCCTGGTGGATATTGGGTACGTTCTCCGTGATGCTCCGGATCAGCGCGCCCCACTCCTGGGGAGTGGTGTATCCCGTGGTGTCGGGGATGTTGACCACGGTGGCACCGGCGTCAATCACCGCCTCCAGCACGCGGTAGAGATATTCAGGGTCGGCCCGGCCGGTGTCCTCGGTGTAGTACTGCACGTCCTCAACGAAGCGCTTGGCGTACCTGACCGCTTCTACGCCCTGCTCCAGTGCCTTCTGGCGCGTGGTGCGTAGCTTGTACTTGATGTGGACGTCGGACACGCCCAGGCCGGTGTGGATGCGAGGTCGCGCTGCTCCCTGCAACGCTTCGGCGGCCACGTCAATGTCCTTGGGGTTAGCCCGTGTCAGGCCGCAGATGATGCAGTTGCGAATCTCTTTGGAGATGCGCTGCACGGCCCTGAAATCGCCCGGCGAGGAGATGGGAAAGCCGGCCTCAATGATGTCTACCCCCATCTGCTCCAGCAGATGGGCGATCTCTACCTTCTCATCCACGTTGAGCGATGCACCGGGTGATTGCTCTCCATCGCGCAGGGTGGTGTCGAAGATCATAACTTTGTCCATTGGTAATCTGTCCTCCTGTTTCTAGTGAACTCTGTGGCAAGCTCCTAAGGTCAACAAGGTCATCCTCTGTCAACGACACCACCCCCTTCCGTTTTCTAATTTCTAGTTTCTAACTTCTAATTTCTAACCTCTAACTCCCCCAACTCTCTGGCCGCAGTGCGCGAACGGCAGCGCCGGCTCGCCACATTTCCGATTCCCGCATCTCACGCAGTTCGGCGTCCAGCTTTTCCTTGTAATCGGGTGCACTGTTGGCTGCGAGGACGATCCGCGTTTGTTCGCCAGAGACGACGCTTTCGTACAGTTCCTCGAACACCGGCAGGACCGCCTCTCGGAACCTGTGGCGCCAGTCGAGTGCGCCGCGCCGCGCCGTGGCGCTGCAATTCTCGTACATCCAATCCATGCCATTCTGGTCAACCAGCCGGATCAGGCTCTGGGTCAATTCCTCGACGGTCTCGTTGAACGCTTCGCTGGGGCTATGCCCGTTCTGGCGGAGGGTGGCGTACTGGGCTTCCATGATGCCGGCCAGCGCGCCCATCAACACGCCTCTCTCCCCCGTGAGGTCGCTGTGCACTTCTTTCTCAAAGGTGGAGGGGAAAAGGTAGCCCGAACCAATGGCGATGCCGAGGGCAAGAGTTCGCTCCAGGGCGCGGCCCGTGTAGTCCTGATGCACAGCGTAACTGCTGTTGATGCCGCTGCCGGCCAGAAAATTAGCCCGCACGCTGGCCCCCGATCCCTTGGGCGCCACCATGATGACATCTACAAACTCGGGGGGAACGACGCCTGTCTGATCGCCGTACACAATCGAGAATCCGTGAGAGAAGTACAGCGCATCGCCCTCCTTCAGGTGGGGCTTTATCCGGGGCCAGGTCATCATCTGAGCAGCATCGGAGACCAGGTACTGAACAATGGTGCCTCTTTCCGCGGCCTCTTCGAGAGAAAAGAGCGTCTTGCCAGGCTCCCATCTGTCCCGCAGAGCCTTTTCCCAGGAGTTGCTACCCCTCCGCTGTCCTACGATGACGTTGATGCCATTCTCTTTCATGTTGAGGGCTTGGGCTGGACCCTGCACCCCATAACCCAGGACGGCGACCACTTCATCGCTCAGAACTTCGCGGGCCTTCTCCAGTGGGAACTCGTCTCTCACGATGACCTCTTCCACTGTCCCTCCAAAATCAATCTTGGCCATTCTTGTCCTCCTTGGTTTGGATATTGGGTACTGGATATTGGGTATTGGCCAGGTTCCAATATCTAATCTCCAGTCTCTAATCTCTAATTTCTAATCTCTAATTTCTAATTTTTTTGCCCATTGCTGCCGCGCACCATAGCCACGCGGCCCGTACGCACCAATTCTCGAACGCCGAAGGGGCGCAGTAAACCCACCAGAGAATCCACCTTGTCCTCTGTGCCGGTGATCTCGACCATCAACGAATCGGGAGCCACATCCACCACCTTGGCTCGGAAGATGTCCGCCAGGCCAGTGATCTCGGAGCGGGCGGCGCCGCTGGCCGTCACTTTTATCAAGGCTAACTCCCGGATCACCGCCGGTTCGTCGGTCACGTCGGTGACCTTGGTGACGTTGACCAGCTTGTAGAGTTGCTTTTCCACCTGCTCGATGATCGCCTTGTCTCCTTCGCTGACGATGGTCATGCGAGAGATGCCCGGCATCTCACTGTGGCCGACGGTCAGGCTCTCGATGTTGAAGTTGCGGCGGCGGAAAAGGCTGGAAATCCGGTTCAACACGCCGGGTTTATCTTCCATCAAAGCTACCAGAGTGTGTCTCATCTTGAATCCCCTCCTTTTTGCTCGTTAGCCTCTTCGGGCTGCGGTCTCCGCAACATATCACCGATGGAGCCGCCGGGCGCGACCATGGGATAGACGTTCTCCGCCTGATCGATGATGAAGTCAATTAGAACCGGACCGTCGGTGGCCATGGCCTGCTCGATGGCAGGAACCACCTGACTTTTCTCCCTCACCGTGAAGCCAGGGATGCCATAGGCCTCCGCCACCTTGGCGAAGTCAGGCCCCAGGAGAGGCGTGCCTGAATAGCGTCCCTCGAAGAACAGTTGCTGCCACTGTCGCACCATGCCCAGGAAGCCGTTGTTCAGGATAGCCATCTTGAGAGGCAATTTCTCCTGGACTACTGTAGCCAACTCTTGGATGTTCATCTGGAAGCCGCCGTCGCCGGCAGTGACCCAAACCACCTCCCCAGGCTTTCCCAGTTGGGCCCCGATAGCCGCAGGCAGGGCAAAGCCCATGGTGCCCAGCCCTCCTGAGGAGAGCAGGCCGCGCGGCTTATGGTGGAGAAAGTACTGAGCCTCCCACATTTGATTCTGCCCCACGTCGCTGACCATGATGGCATTGCCTCTGGTGGCGTGCCAGATGTGGCGGACGACGTATTGAGGGACGAGAGCGTCGGTCTCTTGTTCCAGAATGTCACGCCTGGCTGACTCGGCACGCCATTCACCAATCTTGCTTGTCCAATCTGGATGATTGGTTGGTTCGATCAGAGGGAGGAGGGCCTGAAGGACGTTCTTGGCGTCGCCGACGATGGGCAGATCCACCCGCACGTTCTTGCCGATCTCCGCCGGGTCAACGTCTATGTGAATGATTTTGGCCTCGGGGACGAAGGTGCTGACCGGCCCCGTCAGGCGGTCATCGAAGCGACCGCCGACGTTGAGGATCAAGTCCGCTTCTTGCAGGGCCTTGTTGGCGTAGGCCTCACCATGCATGCCTCCCATCCCCAGGCAGAGAGGGTGTGTTTCGGGAATGGTGCTGAGACCAAGCAGGGTGTTGACCACCGGAAGCTGGGCTTTCCCCACCAGCTCTCCCAATTCGGCTTCGGCGCCCGCCAGCATCACCCCGTGGCCGGCGATGATGAGCGGGCGTTGGGCCTCGTTGATGAGCTGAGCAGCCTGTTTGATCTGACGTTGGTTGCCGATCAGCGTGGGGTGGTAGCCGGGGAGGTCCACCTCCTCTGGATACTCGTATTCCAGGCTGGCGGCCTGCACGTCCTTGGTGATATCTATCAGCACCGGCCCCGGTCGCCCGGTGCGAGCGATGTGGAACGCTTCCTTGATCACCATCGGCAGGGATTCTACTTCGGTCACCAGGTAGTTGTGCTTGGTGATGGGCAAAGTGATGCCCGTGATGTCCACCTCTTGAAAAGCGTCTTTGCCGATCAACGAGTTAGACACCTGGCCGGTGATGGCTACCATTGGCGAGGAGTCCATGTAGGCCGTGGCCAGCCCGGTCACCAGGTTGGTAGCCCCCGGCCCTGAGGTGGCAAGGCACACCCCCACTTTACCCGTGGCACGGGCGTAACCGTCGGCGGCGTGGGCGGCCGCCTGCTCGTGGCGCATCAGGACGTGGCGGATGGGATACTCGGGCAGGGCGTGGTACAGGTGGATCACCGCCCCCCCCGAAATGCCGAACACC
>CAZVCJ010000119.1:9290-12449 GCA_964625745.1 uncultured Anaerolineae bacterium
GACGAAGGCGTTCCATTCGTCTGAGAGGCATAGTGCATGTATTTGACGATGAGCCTTCCCAGACGCTTGAGGCCCTCTTCGATCTCGTTGGGCTCCAAATGCGAGAAATGGAGGATCGCGGTGCTGCGCTCATCACTGGCGACCGGGCCGGGGGTGAAGATCACGCCCTCCTGTTCGGACAGCCTCAGCAATTCCTGGGGGTCAATCTCCAGGGGTAGGACTACCCAAAGGGGGGCGTTGCCCTGAGGAGAGATCCAGGCGACCACGTGGGGAAGGTGTCGCCGCGCGGCCCGGCAGACGGCATCGCGCTGCTCCTCCCGATTGCTCAAAAGGTCGTGGCTCTCGTAAACGAAACGGATGGAGTTTTTCATCATTATTAATTATTGCCTTCCTTTCTTTTGAGTTGGACCCTGACGTTTTCACTCGTAGTGGCGACTTCAGTCGCTTTTTCCCGCCTGGAAACGACTGAAGTCGTTACTACGACCTCCGCTCAACTTCTGAGAACCGCGCCTGTGCTGGCCGAAGTGACGGCCTCGGCGTAGCGCTTCAGGTAACCGGAGCTGACCTTGGGCTGCCAGGGGCGCAGATCGGCCAGGCGACTCTTGATCTCCCCCTCGGCTAACTCCAGGTTTACGGAGTGGGCGGGAATGTCAATGGCGATGAGATCGCCATCCCTGACGATGGCCAGCAGTCCCCCGGCCGCCGCCTCGGGCGAGATGTGGCCGATGGCCGCTCCCTGGGTGGCTCCGGAGAATCGCCCATCGGTCAGCAAAGCTACCTCTCCATCCATGCCCATGCCAGTGAGCAGGGAGGTGGGGGTCAGCATCTCTCGCATCCCCGGCCCACCTCGCGGCCCTTCGTAGCGGATGACGATGATGTCGCCTTTCTGGAAGCGACCAGCCATGATGGCTGCCGTGGCCTCTTCCTCCGAGTCGAACACCCGCGCTGGCCCTCGGTGAGTGAGCATCTCCGGGGCTACGGCAGCCTGCTTGACCACCGATCCTTCGGGGGCCAGGTTGCCGAAGAGCAAGGCCAGGCCACCAGTGGGCGAGTACGGATCGTCTAGGGGGCGGATCACGCTGGAGTCGAGCACTTTCCGTCCGGTCAGGTTCTCGCCCAGACTGCCGCCCGTCACCGTCAGGGCTCCGTCTTCCAGCAGGCCCGCGCCCATCAGTTGGCTCATTACCGCAGGTATGCCGCCTGCTCGGTCCAGGTGCTCAATGCGATGCTTGCCGGCCGGGCTCATCTTGCACAGATGGGGTGTGCGCGCGCTGAAATCGTTGAGCTGATCCAGCGGGAAGTCCACTCCGGCTTCGTGAGCCACAGCCAGCAGGTGCAGAATGGAGTTGGTGGAGCCTCCCAGGGCCATGTCCACGGTGAAGGCGTTGCTAAAGGCGGCTGTGGTCAGGATGTCCAAAGGCCGGATGTCCTTCTCCAACAGCTCCATCACCTTCATGCCCGCCTCTTTAGCCAGGCAGATGCGCTGGGCACTGATGGCTGGGATGGTGCCGTTGCCGGGCAGGCCCATGCCCAGTGCCTCGGTTAGGCAGTTCATGGTGTTGGCCGTGAACATGCCCGCGCAGGAGCCGCAGCCGGGACAGGCCGCCCGCTCCAGCCGCTCCAGTTCCGCGTCGCTCATCTCGCCTCTGGCCGCCGCTCCCACGGCCTTGAAGACGTCGCTGAGGTCAACGTATTCCCCGTCCAACTGACCGGCCAGCATCGGCCCGCCGCTGACGAGCAGACAAGGGATATTGAGCCGAGCGGCGGCCATTAGCATACCTGGGATGATCTTGTCGCAGTTGGGGATGAGGACCAGGGCGTCGAAGGCATGAGCCTGGGCCACTGTCTCCACCGAGTCGGCGATGAGCTCGCGACTGGGCAGGGAGTACTTCATGCCCTGGTGGTTCATAGCCAGCCCGTCGCAGACGCTGATGGTGGAGCACTCGAAGGGCGTGCCGCCAGCCATGCGGACGCCGGCCGCGGCAGCGGCAGCGACCTGGCGCAGGTGAATGTGGCCGGGTACAGCCTCATTGAAGGAATTTATGATCCCTACGAAAGGCTGATCCATCTCCCGGTCGGTGCACCCCACCGCACGCAGGAGCGAGCGGTGGGGGGCTCGCTCTATTCCTTGTTTCAGGGCTTTGCTTCTCACTTTTCTTTGCCTCCTCAGGCCACCGCACCGCCGTAAAACAGACGGTGCTGGGGGCCTCTCATGGCGGGAATTTCCTGGCGCCGGCTCTTTCAGGCCGGTGCGGATGATATAAACAAAATGCCTCGACCCTCACGCTCAATAAGACAGCGCGGGCAAAGGCATCATTGCAAAATCGTCGTCGGAGACGTTGGGGAGCAGGTCACTCTGGCCTGCTCAGGTTACTCAATTGGGTGTGTTCAAAACAGTTGTAGGGGCGAGGTGCTATTGCCCACAGGGCAGGTAAATCCTGCTCCTACTCATTCCTCGGCTGGCAAAACAAAAAAAGCCTCCTGATTGGGAGGCTTTTCAAATTGCTTCTAGTATATGTGCTCTACCCCGATCTCCTCCCAACCATCGTTGGCTCCTTAATGCTAAGGAGCTCTACTACGATAAGGCTAATAATGATGATGGGATTGCTTTTCGGGGTTTGGCTCATTGGAATAAGGCCTGACTCGGTATTGATGATTCTGCGGTAATTGTAGCACAAATTGGATTATCTGTCAAATCGCGATTCATTCTGAGGTGCACTTCACTTTTGGGGCAGGTGTCATTGCGAGTCTTCCATGGCGCGGCGCGCCATCCGTAGGGGGCAGAAACTCCCGAATGTGTCACTGCGAGGAGCGCATTTTGTGACGAAGCAGTCCCCTTGCCGCCAGGAGGAGATTGCTTCGCCTTCAGCTCGCAATGACAAGCAGGTTTCTGAGTAGGTGCACTTCACTTTTGGGGCAGGTGTCATTGCGAGTCTTCCATGGCGCGGCGCGCCATCCGTAGGGGGCAGAAACTCCCGAATGTGTCACTGCGAGGAGCGCATTTTGCGACGAAGCAGTCTCCTTGCCGCCAGGAGGAGATTGCTTCGCCTCCGTCTCGCAATGCCGACTCGCAATGACAGACTGGGCCGGCCCTTGGTCTCGCTCCCAAAGTGAAATATACCTTTCATTCTGCGCAGCGATCAGTTGACAGGACAAAGA
>CAZVCJ010000120.1:0-11136 GCA_964625745.1 uncultured Anaerolineae bacterium
TGTTGGAGCAGTCGGCTCATTCCTTCGGAGTCTACGGTGTTCTTGCAGCAGCCCAAGGAGAGCAGGTAATAGCGCATTCTTTCTTCCTGGTGGCATGGGGATGAAATCTCGTTAGGGAGTGGCGGTGGGTGCAATCGTGGGAGTTACTGTAACCTCAGGCGTGGGGCTGACTCCCTCCGCAAACCATTCCAAGTCCACCACCTGCCCCCTCTCGCCCAGGAGGCCCAGGGGTTCGCCGTTGACGATGGCTTCCACACCGCCAGCGTTGCCGCAGCGCAGGGCGACGCTCTCTCGCCCGCGCCAGGTGCGCGTTGTGCCCGCTTCCAGGGAGCCTGCGAAAGCCTCTTCCCCATCCACGAGCACCCGCAGCCAGACATACTCGACGATGTTCAGCTCGACCTCGATGCCGGTGGAGACGCTGGGCGCGGAGGTGTTGGTGGGGGCGCTGGTGGGAGTGTCGGTCGGGGTGCTGGTGGGGGCGCTGGTGGAGATGGAGGTGGATACGGCGGCTGCGACGGTGGGCGTGGCAATAGGCGTGGCAGTAGGCGTTTCGGTGGGCATGGCGGTGGGCGTGGCGGTGGGCGTTTCGGCGGGCGTGGCGGTAGGCATCGTGGTGGGTGTCGCTGTCGGGGTGGTGGAGGGCAGGACAACGGAGGTGGTAGCAGTGGGCGATGGGGTGGCGGTGGCGGTGGCTCGCCAGGATAACAACTGGGTCTTGATTGTGGGGGGAAGGTAGTGCCACGTGGCCCAGGATCCAAAGGCCAAGAGCGCCACGATGAGCAGAGCGCCGATCACCAGGTCGGGCGTCAGCCAGGAGGGTGTGGCCATGGATATGTCCATCGGCTGGAAGAAGCCGGGCTGTGACAGAGCTGCCTTGCCCTCGTTCTCCCGGCCTTCGTAAAGGGCCATCGCTTCTTCAGGGTCGAGTTCCAGATACGTGGCGTAGGTGCGCAGAAACCCCTTGATGTAAGTTTCGGCGGGCCAGGCTCCATAGTTCCCCTCCTCCAGGGCCTGGAGAAACTTCTGCCGTATACGTGTGGCCTCTTCGACCTCTTCCAGGGATACCCCCTTTTGCTCGCGTGCCTCCCGTAGCAACTGACCAAGATCGCCCATCAGCTTTCCCTCCTGTGAAATCGCTGGCGAATTCGAGTTCGCTACGCGCTATTATACCTTACTTTGCCCTAATAGGCAATAATCAGAAACTCGCCGGAGTGCGGACGCAAGTCCGCAGGCTTGCGCCTGCACTCCGGAGCTCAAGTACTGGCGATTGGCTTGCAGGCGGATGGTCGCTGCGGAAGCCGATTTGAGGTTTTTCCCGTTTTGGTGTATTATTAAGACAAATTGAGGATAGAAAGCGAGGATGCCATGAAGATACTCTTGACCCAGGATGTGGAGAACCTGGGCAAAGCCGGTGAGATCAAGAAAGTGCCCGATGGCTATGCGCGTAACTTCCTGATTCCCAAAGGCTTGGCCGTGCTGGCCACGGAAGGCGCTACGAAACAGACCCACGTGCAGCGCGAGGTCCAGGACAAGGTTCAACGGAGAGTCGAAGAGGAGGCTGCGTCCCTGGCTGAGATTCTGTGGCAACTGACGCTGACTTTCAAGGCTAAAGCCGGGGAGAAGGACAGGCTCTATGGCTCCATAACTAGCGCTGACATCGTGGAGGCCCTTGAGCGCGAGACGGGGCTTGTCTTCGACAAGCGCAAGGTGCAACTCAAAGGTAGCATCCATGAACTGGGCGAACATCGCGTTCCCATCAAGCTGATGGCCGGTGTGACGCCTGAGATCACGGTGGTCATTGAGCGGGAGGAAGAATAACGATGGCAGCCGGGTCGGATGAAAGCTACGAGAAAAGTGAGTTCGTCAAGCATTTGATAGCCAGCATCCCTTGCGCCGTTTGCCAGCACTGCTACGAACCGGACGACGTCCGAGTAGTTGAGCACCACGGTGAGATGTGGATTATGGCGGTGACATGTGATCACTGTGGCACCCAGGGCCTGGTGTTCGCTGTGATCCAGGAAGGAGAGAAGCCGGAGATCGTCAACGAGCTCACATCCCAGGAGTGGGCCAGGTTCCGAGAGATGCCCCAGGTAGATGCCGACGATCTCCTTGATGCCCACGAGTTCCTCCGGGATTTCGACGGTGATTTCGTGAATCTCTTTGGAGGCAGAGTAGGGTAACGGTTGGCAGTATACCCGGCCGACGCAATGATTCAGTTGATAAAAAGCGAAATACCTCGTCTTGGTGTCCCAGGCGAGGTGTTTTTGTCTCAGAGGTAACTACTCAGGCTGTGTCATTGCGAGGCGGCGCTTTTCCGCCGAAGCAATCCCCTACTCGCGCATTGGAGATTGCTTCGCTTCGCTCGCAATGACACCTGAGTAGTCACGCCTCAGCTTATCATAAAGGTGCCGCATCCCAAATGGGTCTGTCTCCCGATGTGGAGTATGGATGCCAGCTCAAGATAGGGGATGATGGGATGCGGTATGGAGGCAAAGGTCTGCGTGCCTATCCAGCGCCCCGGGCAGTTCCTGGGGGCGGGCCGAAGGCCTTTGTAGTGGACAGGGATATGAGAAGCCTGTTCCATAGCTGCCCGGAGCTCCGCCTGTTCTTCTGAGCCTAAAATAGCCCACACGTCGTCAGGCGTATTGTACTTGCCGGGCAATAGCGAACTCATCCGACTGACTAGAGCATCCAGCATACTCTGCAAGGTTGGCACTTGACGAAGAGGTATTTTCTTTCGATGGCCTCGTCGGCCAGGCTGGTCTGCGTCGCTGAAATCAAACGGCGTTATCCAGGTCAGGCGGTCGAACACGCGCTCTGACCTCGGCTCAAAAGTCAATCCTTCGGCCCACTGAACGGGAGTCGCGCGATAGTTCAAGTCCAGCCGCCCATCACTCACCACAGGCTCCCACTGGGGTCCCCGCGCCGCGTAAATGGCCTGGATGTCGAATCGGCCCCACAAGCTGTTCCGTCGCTGCAATTGCTGATCAGAAACGGTCCCCGCTTCCTCCAGCGCCGGCAAGATCACCTCCAGAAAACGACCGTGATCCGCGCTCTCCCCCATCAGCTTGAGCTCCCACAGGATCAACTCTCCCTGTCCATACGTCCACTTCCCCGGATAGACAAACAACGCCGCTTCAATCGGCCACGATGCCTCTGGCACTGTCTGGGACTTTTTCCCCCCCACCAGGGAGATTCCACCGTGTTCGTCCCAGGGAGCCAGGGCTTTGTGCCAGGGGCGGGCCTCGCGAGTGGGAAGGCGATTGGCAATCATGGTCCCCAGAACCAGGGATAGCTCCGTGGACAGACACCTCGGCAAGCGAACCAACGAGCTGTTGACCCGCAACACCAGCAGATAGCGGACCAGTTTAATAGGTTTGATAAAAGGCCACATATTCAACGAGTTCGTACAGCAATTTGACTCGGCCCTTTGGCCACTGTCGAATCCTCCAGGCGTTCAGCATGTCTTTGGCTTCCTGAGTCAAGAACCCCATGAATCTTCCCCAATAAAACTGTTCCTCGCTGGTATCCTCCAAGTTCAGTAACTCGTACAGCGAAGCCTGTTCCTGGGGGCGCAGGATGGTCCGAAAGACCGCCGCCATTTCTAACACGCTCAAGAATTCGGAAACTTCAAAGGTGAGCAAGCCCTGTTGGTCGCGGGTGTGGGGTCTCAGGATTTGATAGGGCGCAGAAAAAAACCGAACGCGCAACTGATCCATGGGAAACCGGGCCTCATGGTAGACAGCCCTGCAGAGAACGTCTCTCATGCTGACCCCTTTCCCCACTGCGGTGGTGGGAAGGATTTGGATCAATCCCTTCAGGTCAGAGCCGTGGTAGATGACGAGCTCCTGAAGCCACGGCTTTAGCTCGCGCCTGGGCATCATCAGCAGAAAGTGGTTCTCGTCGTGGACGTACGCGCCCAGGACGTGGTAGCCGCTGAATCCCTCGCCCATTCGAAGCAGCTTCGACAAGCGGTTGACCAGGCCCCATAAGACGATGGATTGATGGGAGATTCTGCCCAACCTGTCGGCTCTGGTCACGATAGCCTGGCACGATGGGCAGCGGTGTCCTGAGCCTGCCGAAGGGTAGTTCTGCCGGGAAGAAGGTGCGCGGGGATAGACCCAACATCGTTGGCAGGGACCATCGAGGGCGGAAAAAGGCGGCCCGATCTCATCCCCAGTGGGAAAGAGATCGGGCCTGCTCGTGAGATATTCCAGGGTAGCTAACAACTCGGCGCCGCTTTCACTACGGCGCAGCCAATCAAAGCTGCTTAGCATTCAGAGCCCTTTGCAGTGCGGTGTGATGCTGAACCACTTCGGGCTTGAGCCACTCGTCAACCTGGATGGGCAACTGCCAGCCCTGCTCGGGTTCGCCAGCGTATCGCTTGGTCCAGTCAATCAGAAAGCTGTCGGGGAGAATACGCAAGCGCAGGCTGCCGAAACCCAGGTAGCGGTTGTTCCCCATCCTGTGAGCGAGTTCTGGCTCCAGTCCCACACACCATATCAGCCTTTGCAGTTCTTGTTCTTCGAGGTTCCAGAAGCGAATCGTAAAGCGGGCGCGGGCGCCAGGCAATATGGCTCTGAAGTAGCGGGCCTGGAAGGTATCGGGTTGGAAGTCCTCTACCTGCCTGGCAATGGGAGCCAACGGAGCGTGGGGAAAGACGCGCCAGGTCTTGCCGATGAGCATCCTGGTAGCGGGGCTATCCGCCACGCTTTGCCATTGACTCCCGGTGTACTGCCAATTGCCGTAGGGATACGGCACTTTGAACCAGGCCAACTCAGGTTCCTCGAACAGGCCAAAGCTGAAGGATACGCGCCCCATGATGGCCTGGTTTGGGCCCCTTCCCACCCAGCCGAACAGGCCATCGGTTGGGTTCAAGCGGCTGACGTCGCGGCTGGGCTCGCGAGAATCGCTGGCGATGGAGTAGACGTGGCGCAGCATCCCCTTGATGCTTCGGCTGGGGAGGGCGTAGATTTTGTCGGGACCTCGCTGGGCGGCCTCAGGGGGAGCCATGGCGAAGAAATCCCAGCCGTTTACAGGCCCATCGGCCAGGGTTGCTCTAAAGGATGGCTCGCCGCTCTCTCGTATGTTGAGAGGCGTCAGCACCTCGGCTTCCACGGCCAGCGTGCCACAGTAGCCGCCGAAAGCCCGATGCGAGATGAAGCCGGCCCTGGCCCTGGGCGGCGTCGGCGGGACCTCTTGCTCAGGAACGAGAGGGTAGATGGCCTGCAAGACGTTGGTAGCCGCCTTACCCTCCAGGTCTAGCCGTTGCCATAAGCCATCCCGACTCAGCGATTGCTTTCCAAACAGCTTTTCACCCACGCCGTCCGCGTCCGCTGTCAGCCAGGTGAGCCTGGACACGTCCGCCTTGACCCAACCGAACCCGCTGGTCTTTTCGCCGCCCACAGGGATGTCGCCCCTCTGGAAATCCTGGAGCAAGTGGACCAGGAGAGACATGGCCTCCAAATCCTGCTCCTCAATGTCCTGAACATCCACCTGGAGTTGGAAAGAGAGTTGATCGCCATAGGCGAAGAGATAATCGTGCTTGGTGGCCTCCAGCGGCTGTCCTGTTTCGGGATTCATCTTGACCCCATCCATGGAGCACCAGGCGCGCTCCGGATCCAACGGGTCGGTGAGATAGGCGTCGGAGAAAAAGGCCAGTCCCCGCTGCCGTTGAGCGCCAAAGAGGTGGTTCAGTACATCGGTGGTCTTGGCCGATTCACCCCACAGGGTTCTCAACACCTGGGTGGCGCGTTTTCTGAAAGCTCCTTTGATGGTGCTGCCGGGGACGTAGATCTCCCAGGCCCCCTGCTCCCGCGAAGACGGCGACCAGGCCAGCATGCGCATGAACACCGTGTCGTAGGGCTTGCCGTACTTGCGGGATATCTCTCGATTGGACGGGCCACCGGCGCGAAAATCAATGAGATGGGGCTGGGCCAGTTCCTGGCGAGTATGATCGCGATAGCCCTTGAGGAAGGCGATCATGTTCTCGTCGTTGGTGATGCTTTTGTTCAAATTCTGGGGATGTAACATGTGATGGAATCGCACTCGACGGTGGGCGTCAATAAATTCCCGCCACGTTGCGGGACTGATACCCTGTGGAGCCAGGTTCGGGTCGCCCCATTGGTACTCGTCAATCTGGCGTTTCAGTAACATGTTCTTGATCCGCAGGTGTTCCTCGCGGGTTGCGATCTCCGCGTCCACCCAGGCGTCGCTCTGAAGCAATGTTATCTGGTGATCTACCTGTTGGTAGAGCCGGAAGAGGATACCCCGACACGCTGGCGTCAGGATCTCCATCAGGGCCGCCTCGCTTTGAATCTGTTCGGCGAGACGGTCTTCCAGAGCGACGTCCAGGCCCAGGCTATTGGCAATCTCCAGCCAGACCTGGCGATTGAGTTGTTCGCGGGTCTGGCGCTGTTGCACCATGACCTTGAGGATACGCTTGGCCATGTTGGCCTTTTCCCCCAGGGCTTCCCCGAACGCGGCATCGGCCGCCTCCTTGCTAGGGAAAGACTGCTCCACCAGGGGTTGAATCTGTTCGAGTATCGTCTTGGAAAGCGCGTATTTCCCCTTGCCCAGCTTGGCCGCAGCCGCAGCCGGCAAAACCCAGGTCTCGACCTCCCCGATGGATTGCTCTCTCAGCCATATCGCGATGATCCTCGGCAAGTACTCGGCGAATTTATGCTTCCAGTCTTCCGGGTTGAGGATCGGCCCGGCCAGCCCCATGGCCAGCCGCTCGCGGATGGGGTCGGGCAGGTCGCGCATCGCCTCTACCAGCAGATGGCCTTCGATGGCGGCGAAAGAGGGCACATCGGGATCCACCTTGCCCCAGTTCCAGCCGACCATCACGGGGTTGGTGGCATTGAAGGTCAGGCCTATCCTCAGGTGATTGGTTCCGGGATGCAGGCTGGGAGGCGCTTCGGGGAGCAAAGACGAAAGGTCCATTTCCAGGCGAACTCGCCCTAACCCCTTGCTCTTGCCGGCCCCAAACCAGAAACGTCCCTCTGCCAGTTCCTGCAAGACGTAATACAAATGAGCTGCGTTTTCACCTTGCTGCAGCACCGTCTCGTTGACGGACAAGGCGAAATCGAAAACGGAGTTGCGAAACAGGGTTTCCATTTTGTAGTTCGCATTCGCTTCCGCAGCCCAGCGGTCCTCGTCCAGCTTGATGCCCATGCGCAGGTCGAAGAAGCGATCTCGCGGGTAGCTGTCTTCTTGCAGCCAGCATTCCACTTTGGTGATGAGGTCCTTGGGCAGGGGCGAGTCGTACAACCGCAGCCACATTTGATTCAGCAGGCCTATGTTCTGGCCACGGCGCGACTGACCGATGAAAGCGTCCATCAGGGACTCAGCCGTGCCCGCGATCTCCCCGGCCAGAGAGACCAACCGGTGGGTCCCGTCTCCGTCCCTCGTGAAGAGGGTCTTGCGTGCATTCCCCCGATAGATCGGGGATTCCGCATGCAGCTTACCTTTCAGAATCATGGCATCCTCCTTTGTTTTGGTCAGGTAGTCCTTGGTCGGGTGGTTGAGTGGTCAGGTGGTCCTTGGTCAGGTGGTCCTTGGTCAGGTAGTCCGAAACCCAAATTGGCCATCCGACCACCTGACCATCCGACCATAATTGTACATCAAAGTCAGTCGTCAGTCAAATCACTTTGGCGCGAAAACACGCACTCTGCCCTTTTCTCCCTCCTCACCCTCTATCTCAAACCTCACATCCAGGAATTGCTCCACCACCCAGACGTTGGTCAGCAAGTGCTGGGTGATTTCGCAGGTGGTGAAGGCTGACGGACCACGGGCCAGGGCCAGGGGGAGAATCAACTGGTCAGCCAGGTGCTTGTCCAGACAGGCGCCGCTCTGGTGATAGGCGATGAATTCGCGGCAGGCTTCCTCAGCCACCTTCTCGGCGGGCTTGCCGCGCTTTCCCGGAGAGGAGAAGCCGGCCGCTGTGTACTCATACTCGGCTACGAGGAAGACCGCAGTGCCCTGGCCTGGCGAGGGAGCATCAACGATCTCGATCTGAGGGTTGAAGCCCCACTTCTGCAGGTACCCCTCGGCCCGCTTCTTTTGCCTTTGGCCGATGTGGGCGGGAAGGTTGGAGGTGGCGGAGATGCCCCAGAGATGCTTCAACTCGCCCCGTTCAACCAGATCCAGGCCAGAGAGAGCGCTCTCCCCTCGGCCGCTGATCGTAGCAGTGATCTCCCCCCCACCTATCGGGTACCAGCCCCACTTCTCGATCTCGACTCGCGCTTCCAGGCCCGTGCGGGCCAGGGTGGGCAAATAGACGTGCTTGAGGTAGTGGAAGGGGGGACTCCAGGCCACGTGGGTGCCGCCTCGTATGGCGAGGCGGGATTGGCCAGGGGCAAGGGCCAGGGGCAGCAGCAAGGTCTGGAAGACGAGGCTGGTTGCGCCCGCGCTGCCGCCTTTGCGGGCCTCGGCTACATCGAAAGAGTATTCCCCGGCCTGGGGTGACGACTGAGGCCTGAAAGTCAAGGTCAGGGAGCCCAGCTCCGCTCCCTCCAGCTCGGCGTCGCAGATTTGAGCTATGGCCCAAACCCCTGTGAGATGTTGGGCCTGGAGACCTGGCTTGCGTCGTCTGGCGCGGATGTTCTCGATGCGAATGGGTTCGCCCAGGAGCGCGGAGAGGGTCAGTGAAGTGCGCAAGACCTGCCCGCCTCCCTCGCCATAAGCGCCGTTGATGACTATCATCGTCCCTCACCTGCTACTGTGCTTGTCATTGCGAGCCTTCCTGTGAATACCATACCACATTATCCCCAAAAGTCAAATTGGCCCTTTTTGCGCTGAATCCGACTATAGTGTATAATTAGAGCAGCGTACCCTTTACCACCTGAACAGGAGGTCAAGAGGTGATACCATCTCTATCGAGTGAAGAAGGACAAGGGCTTATAGAGTATGCTCTGATCATAGTTTTGGTGGCCATAATCGTGATCGCCATCTTGCTGTTGCTGAGCGACCCGATCCAGGATTGGCTAAAGCAATTCATGGACTTCATCAGTTAGCTCTTTGTCTTCGCGCCCTCAGCGTGGGCTCCGCTGCGTTTTCCCCAATTTGTCGTCCCTGAAGCTTGGCAGGTCAAGGGTAACTTGACGGCTGTAGACTTGGTACAGGAAATCAAAAGAAGTATCCTGGATCTGCTGTTCCCTCCTCGCTGCGTAGGCTGTCGAGAGATGGGCGTCTTACTCTGTGCCAGGTGCCGCGATGAGTTCGAGTTGATCGAACCACCCTTCTGCCCCCACTGTGGTCGCCCCAATCCCAATGGTCGCCTTTGCCCCCTTTGCCAACGCGACCCGCTGCGAATAGACGGCGTTCGCTCTGTGGCCTACTTTGATGGAACCCTGCGTGAGGCCATTCACTGCTTTAAGTACTCCAACCTGCAAGATCTGGCCATTCCGTTGGGCAAGTTGATGAGCGACTATTGGGAGAAGAGCCCTCTCCCTGCTGAAATTATCGTCCCCGTGCCCTTGCATCCAGATCGGCTGCGCGAGCGTGGCTACAACCAGGCCACCCTCCTGGCCAGAGAGCTTGGGAAAAGCATCGGGCTACCCATCGCAGAGAACAGTTTGGCGCGTGTGCGGGCTACTCTTCCTCAAGTGGGATTGGGTGCTCAAGAGCGCAAGGAGAACGTTTACGACGCTTTCCGCTGCTCAAACGCGGAGTTGAAGGAGAAGCGAATCCTGCTGCTTGACGATGTCTGCACCACTGGCGCCACGTTGGAGGCATGCAGCATCGCCTTGCGGCAGGCTGGCGCTCGCTCCGTCTGGGCCTTTACCTTAGCCAGGGCCAGATGAATGTACAACGAGAGAAGAAAGGAGATGTCGAATGCAGTTGACAGTCCAGGGCAAGAACATCGAAGTCACCGATCGCTTACAGGAGTATATTGAGAGGAAAGTGGGCAAGCTGGACCGCTATTTGCCCACCATAACCGAGGCGCGGATGGAGCTCTCCGTCGAGGACGCCAGGAGCGCGAAGGATCGCCAGGTGGCCCAGTTGACCGTACGGAGCAAGGGCACGTTTTTGCGGGCCGAGGAGAGAACTGCTGACATGTTCACCTCCATTGATGCCGTCGTGGACAAGATGTACCGTCAGATTGTCCGCTATAAGGGCAAGCGCTATGGCCGGGGCCGTGGCCCAGGCGAGGCGCCGCCGGTGGAAGCGGACGAGTTCGAGGAGGAGGTGGCGCCCCGGATTGTTCGAACTAAGCGTTTTGAGGTATCCCCTATGGACGCAGAGGAAGCCGTCGAGCAAATGGAGCTCCTGGGTCACGACTTCTTCGTTTTCTTCAACGTCAACACCAACGAGGTAAACGTCATTTATCGCCGCAAGGACGGCGATTACGGGCTGATCGAGCCGGAGCTGGCGTAGACGCCGAACAAAAAGCAAATGAAGTCCATACTGTTCGTCTGCACGGGCAACATCTGCCGTTCGCCTATGGCGATGGGGCTTCTGCGGGAGAGACTGCATGAAGAGGGACTGGAGGGGGAGTACAGGGTGCACTCAGCGGGCGTGTGGGGGCTGAAGAGCCAGCCGCCCTCAGCCTACTCCCGCCAGATGATGGCACAGCGAGGCATTGACATAAGTGACCACCGCAGCCACGACCTCACTCCGGAGGATGTGGAGGAGGCCGATCTCATCCTGACCATGGAGCGCGGGCAGGCTGAGGCCATCCGCCTGGAGTTCCCTCAGCACGCTCACAAAGTCTATTTGCTGAGCCAGATGATCGGGCGGCAGTACGAGATACGCGATCCCTACGGTGACTCTTTGCAAGAATATCGCCAATGCGCCGCCGAGATCGAAAGACTTATCGAGGAGGGCTATCCGCGTATGATGGAGTTGGTGGGCTGAGTCAGATAGGAGACTAGCGCCGGCTGAGCGTCGCCCTGAGCTTGTCGAAGGGTAGGAGCGGGGCGACGTATCGAAGCCAAGCGGGTTGTGCCTTTGGACCCGCTCGCTGGTCTCGATACACTGTGCACTTGACCGACGCTCGCTGGCCTCATCAATGGCTAACCTGACAATCGTGCTCACGAAAGTCAAAGGGGAGACCGCCGAAGGTCTCCCCTTTTTCATCTTCACCATCCTTCGATGAACTGTTCCCACTGTCTGTTGTCCTTCACGTATCGG
>CAZVCJ010000120.1:11236-12419 GCA_964625745.1 uncultured Anaerolineae bacterium
TCTTCACCATCCTTCGATGAACTGTTCCCACTGTCTGTTGTCCTTCACGTATCGGCCAAAGAGGTACTTGCTCGTAGCGCGGGGCTCGTGGGGGTGTCGTAGCAACTGCATGTGGGCCTCCTGGAGAGCTCGGCCGCCCTTTCGATGGTTGCAGGCCGGGCACGCGCTCACCAGGTTTTCCCAACGATGCTGCCCCCCATGGTGGCGCGGAATGACGTGATCCACCGTCAAGGTCTTTGATTGGTGGCCGCAATACTGGCAGGTGTAGTTGTCTCGCCGGAAAATCTCTTTCTTGGTGAGCTTCACCCGGGGGCGAGGCCGCCGGATCGTGTAGGCCAGCTTTATCACCGACGGGCACAGGAAGGTGGTGGAAGGGGTGCGGATGACCCCGCGACTGTTCTCCAGGACTTCGGCCTTGCCCACTACGATCAAGGTCATGGCCCTCTTGACGTTGCAGACGTTCAGTGGTTCGTAGTCCAGGTTGAGGACAAGAACTGGGGAATCTAGCAGACCTCTCAACCGTACCTCCTCATGGTTCTCAGCTAGGCCGATTATAGCATGACCTGGCAATTAGGTCAAGATTTGCTTTGCCACAGCCGCCTCAGGCGCAGGTACATCACCAAAGTGTAGTAGGCCATCAACAGGCTCAAGAGCAGCCCGTGGAAGCCGTCCTTGTAGCCCGCCAGCGAGACGTAGCGCCGCCGGAACTCCCTGAGAGGCTGCAATATGAAATTATGAGGTTTGGGGCGGACGCCCTGGTCAAAAAGGATCCTGGCCTCGTAATCAGTGTAGCCATTCTGCCTCGCGATGAATTGAGCCAGGGTGTCGTAGTTGTAGTGGATCAGGGGATTCTTCAGATACCCCTCTTCGCCGTCCAGGACGACTATCTCGTGAACCTCCCGCTGGGGATCGTAGCGGGCCTGGCCCTGCCGCAGGAGGCGCAGTTGGTAGTCGGGATACCACCCGGCGTGGCGGATCACGCGGCCGAAGATATAATTGTGGCGTGGCACCCACCAGCCCGACCGCGATTCATCCTGGATGGCGCGGCGTACTTCGGACGCCAGCTCCGGCGTGGCTCGCTCGTCGGCGTCAACGAAGAACACCCAATCGCTATCAACGGCATCCAGGGCGGCGTTGCGCTGCTGAGCGAAGTTCTGGAACGGGTGCTGGAGAACCGTCGCCC
>CAZVCJ010000121.1:0-12295 GCA_964625745.1 uncultured Anaerolineae bacterium
GCCGAGCACAGCCAGGGGAAAACGCCCCTTTCCTCCAAATAATGGGCCATCTCCTGGGCCAAAACCAGCGATTCGGGCAGCTTTGGATGGTGCAGTAGACCAGCCTTTTTCACTGACGATGCTCCATTGACTCCTCCCCCTCGCAGGGGGAGGCTGGGAGGGGGTGGGACTGGCGACCTCAGAGCGGATTCCACCCTCCCCTAACCCCTCCCTGCCAGGGAGGGGGATCCTCCAAGCCGTTGGCTCAGCCAGTTTGTCACCTCTTCCAGGGCTACAGGGTGCTGCTCCCCCTGGGCCATGTCGCGCATGGTCACTTGTCCAGCCTTGGTTTCCCTCTCCCCGATGATCAAGGTGAAGGCCACGCCTTGCCGGTTGGCCTGCCGCAATTGAGCCTTGAGGCTCCGCTTGCCGAAGGAAACGAGCGCGCCGATACCGGCGGCCCGCAAATCACTGGCCAGTTTCACCCCGATCAACCTGGCCTGTTTGCCCACGTGAGCGATCAAAACCTGGGGCGAGGACAGAGTCGGCACCTGCACCCTTTGATGTTTCATGGTCAGGACGATGCGCTCCAGGCCGGAGGCAAAACCGACGCCCGGCGTGGGCGGGCCGCCCAGTACCTCGGCCAGGCCGTCGTAGCGCCCGCCGCCGCACACGGCGTTCTGTGCCCCGATGCCCTCGGCCCACACCTCGAAGACGGTCTTGGTGTAGTAGTCGAGGCCGCGCACCAGCCGATGGCTGAGGGTGTAGGGCCGGCCCAGAGAATCGAGGTAGCCCAGCAGGGTCTGGGAGTGCTCAGCGCACTCGTCGCACAGGTACTCCTCCGCATGAGGGGCAGCATCAATGATGGGCTGACAGCTCTCGGCCTTACAATCCAGCAAGCGCAGGGGGTTGCGCTCCAGTCGCCGCCGGCAATCATCGCAGATATCGTCAACGTGGCTCCGGTAATACTCAACCAGCGCTTTCAGAAAATCAGGGCGGCACCGAGGGCAGCCAATGCTATTGAGCTGAAAAGAGAGTCCCTTGAAGCCCAGGTCCTCGTAGAGGTGCCAGGCCACGGACATGACCTCCAGGTCCACCGCCGGATCCTGCTCGCCGATGGCCTCGACGTTGAACTGGGTGTGCTGGCGGTAGCGTCCGGCCTGGGGTCGCTCGTAGCGGAAAACGGGGCCGAGGGAGTAAACCTTGACCGGCTGGGGACGAACGTGCATGCCGTGCTCCAGGTAGGCCCGTACCACCCCGGCCGTGAACTCCGGGCGCAGGGTTATAGGATTTCCGCCCTTGTCGAGGAACGAGTACATCTCTTTCTCCACGATGTCCGTGGTCTCGCCCACGCCCTGCTCGAAGAGCGCGGTATCCTCAAAGATGGGCGTGCCCAACTGCTGATAGCCGTAGAGCTGAGCGATGTAGTGAATGCGCTTCTGGATGTGGCGCCAGTAGGGTTGATCGTCAGGTAGAATATCTTGTGTGCCGCGTGGTGCGCTGTATAGGGCCAATGGAAACCTCCTCTGGAATTTGGATATTGGGTATTGGAGATTTGGGATTATTATATCCGATTTCTCCCTTTTACGCTAACTCCTTCCCGCACTCCTCTCGGTAGCCGCAGTTCCGACAGCGGTTGGGGTTAGCGTGGCTGGGGTCCGCGTCGTCGGCGTCGAGGTACTGGCGCATCTCGGCCAGGACGCTCAGCAATTGCGCCCGCAACTGGGCGGTGTACTCGACAGCGTAGGTTTGGTCGTGGTATTTGATGATGCCATAGGGTGGGGGCTCCCCGTACTCTTCCTCGACCAGAAGGCAATAGGCAGCCAATTGAAGTACGTGGGAGCGGTAGGGGCTCGGCGGAGAAGGCGTGGACTTGACTTCAACCGGGATCTTGGCCCTTCTGTCATCAACGAGATAGTCGGGCTTGCCAGTCAGGAGATAGCGACGGGAGAAGAGGGGCTTCTCACAGCGATCCCAGGCGCCGGTGTCCGCGTAGATCACTCGGCCCTGAGGCAATCCCGTCTGTTCGCGCAAGCGGCGTCCCCATCTGAGCAGAAGCAGGCCTACCCCAAACAGGATCAGGGCACATGCCAGTAGAATCACGCGAGGGTCGGTCACGGTGTGTTTCCCCCATCCGAGTGTACCGGAGTCCAAAACTTGTTCGGGCTCATTGCGTCGCACCCCAACAAGTTGGGGACTCCGACACCCTGAAGTCGCGACTAGAGGTCTTTCCCAAAAGTTTTTAGGGTAAACTTGCTTGTTGATCCGAAGACAGAGATGCGTTGTCATTCTGAGCCGAAGCGTAGCGGAGGCGAAGAATCTCGTTCCTTGCATAGCGAAACGATGGCCTAACAAAAACGAGATTCCCTTCGACTGGGCTCAGGGCAGGCTTCGTCGCTTCGCTCCTCAGAATGACATACCTTCGAGGCTTTACCCTAAAAACTTATGAAATGCACCACTAGACAGTCTTAGCTCCGCAGGGCCAACACCAGGAACAACGCGCCAGCCAACAGGGCCAGCGTCAGTGACACATACGCCCAGCGTTGCAGGCGACGAGAGCTCACCACCTTCTGTCCATGTCGGACGTGGGCTGCTTCGCCAGCCGTCAGCCTCTCCAGGTTGGCTGGGCGGTAGCCAAGCACTCTCCCCAGCCACCAGGCCCTGGCGCAGTAGGCATACTCGCCCAGCTCGCTGGCTCGAATGACCTGGCTGGTGCTCTTAGCCATTGGCGTTGCCCTTCTCCTCGAAGGCCCGCAGAGCTTCCTGTAGCTCATCTTGACGCATGGCCATCGTCAAGTCGCCTCGCGTTCGCTCCAGCACTCCCCGCACCATGTCGGTAGTGCGGCGAAGCCTGCTGGTGATGGCGTCGGGGAAGTCCATGGTGACCAGAACGGCGTAGACGTCGTCCATGGCTGAGAGTATCACCTCACCCCGTTTGATCTGGCCGCGACGGATTATATCCAGCACGTAGCGGCGCAGTTCTCCCACCGCTTCGCCCAGGCCGTTGAGATAAGCAGCGTATTCTATACCCAGGTCATCGGGGTCGGGCAGAGGGCCGTCGGTGATCAGAGCGTAGGTGATGCTGGCCTCGGCTAACTCTTTCAGGGCATCCTGGGTATAGCCAGCGTAGTACAGGTCTGGGTAGTCGGCCACACATTCCACCAACTCGGAGGCCGCCTGGTGTGCCGTAGCCAGCAGTTGGCCTGCCTTTTCGAAGTCGGCCCTGTGGGTAGCACGGATAGAGTGGGCGCAATAGCGGATCAACTCCCGCGAGCGCCGCAGCGCCTCGTCTCGCGCCGCGTTCTTGGTCTCGAAGTTCTGACGAATTCTCTCGGTAATAGTGTCCAGATTTTCCAAAGGGACCTCCCTATCTATGCCTAGAAACCAGGTTTTTGCTCTGAGAAAGCGACGTTCCGCTGGCAGCACTACGTTGTCAACCAACTCTTCGACGCTACAGCGAAAAAACCTGGTTTCTGGCGGCTACTTGATGAAGCCGATGGGCTTTTCCTCTTCGAATTCATGCTCAGGCGTCTTGATCTCGCCGAACTTGCCCTCGAACTTCCCCAGATTCTCCCCCAAGGCCCGATGGAGGAGTTTGGCATTCATGGGGGTCATGATAATGCGAGCGTAGACTTTGGCCTTGGGCACGTTGGGGAGCAACCTGGCGAAGTCTACCACGATCTCCGAGGGAGAGTGGGTGATGAGGGCGAAGTTGGAATAGATGGCCTCCAGATCCTGAGGCAATTCGATGTTCACGCGCATCTGTGGCTGGGCTTTCTTGTTGCTCATAATATCGCTCCTTTCGTTGATGTTGAATCTACTTCACGTTTCACGTTTGACGTCTCACGAACCTTCTCTCCTCGCCAGCCCCGCCCCCACAACCCTAAAACATCTCAATCCGATAATCCACCACCGCCACGTCGGGGCGGTTGGTCTCGATCCACTCCACAACTTTGGTCAGGAGGCCGTGCACGTAGGCGGATCCATTGGACACGCAGGCCACCCCCAGCGTAGCCGATTGCCAGAGGTCGTGATTGTCCACTTCAGCGATAGAGACGTTGAACTGGTTGCGCACCCGGGCCATGACGGACTTTAGCACCCGCCGCTTGCCCTTCAGCGACCCGTTGCCGGGGATGCGCAGTTCGATGGTGCAGGTGCCGATGATCATATTTAGCCTACCACTTTTCTAGCTTCTTCCAAGGCCCTTTCCACGAGTTGCCCGTGATACTCGTCACCGACTTTTTCCAAGATTGTCAGGCTCTCCTCAAAGAGGGAAATTGCTGCACGGTGCTTCCCCTGCTCACAGTACAGCATTCCAATATTGTAACAGCTATTCGCCACGCCATGTATGTCACCTAACTTTCTTTCGATCTTCAGGCTGCGCTGGTAGTAGTCAATGGCCTTGTCCCAGTCCCCCTTGTCCTGGTAAATCGCACCCAGGTTGTTGAAGGTGATTGACATCCCACGCTCATCGCCCACCTTCTCCCTTATCGCCAGGCTGCGCTGATAGTACTCAATGGCCTTGTCCCATTCCCCCTTGGCCTTGTACAGCAAGCCCAGATCGCCGGCCAGCGTTCCCGCCAGACCTTCGGGCAGATCTTCCCCCTCCAGCGCCTCCCATATCTCCAACGCCTTGTCCCAGAGGGCGGAAGCGTGAGCTAACTGTCCCTTGCCAAACCGAAGCCAGAGCCGGTTGTCAGGACTTAGGTCGCCCTCTTGCTCCTCAGCCAGATCCAATAGCAGATCACAGGTACTCAGTTGGTAGAAATCCCTTGCTCTATTAAACATGCCCGTGAAGAGATCAAATCCCTGCTCCTCATCAGCCACCAGCAAGTGGTACATCACCTCGCGTTGCCACTCGGCGCGTTGCTCTTCGGATAATTCCTCTCCCTCCAACTTATCCACATAGTAGGCTGCCGACACCTCGCTCAGTTCCTGGAAGCGCTCGGAGTTCTCCTGTCGCCAACGACGCAGCAGCAAGTCGCGCACGTTCTCGTGGTAAGCGTAGCCTCGGTCGTGGTAGGGACCAACGAAGGTCAACTCCGTCAGCGCGGCCAGGATCTCCCGTGTTCGCTGCGACGGCTCACGCCCCTCGCCTCGCAGCCAGGCGATGATCTCCTCGTTGAACCAGTGGGTGATGGCGCAGAAGCGGATGGCCTCGGCTATGTCGGGCTCGGCGCGGTCCATGAGTTCGTCCAAAATCAGGCCCAGGGCCTCTTCTTCGCTCATCTCAGGGGTGATGCGCTCCAGTCGCTCGGTCATCGTCCCACCTCCCCCACGGCCCGTAGATTCTTGACCACCATGCCCATAAAGAGCGGATTCCCACCTCTACAAGCCCGCCAGCAGAATTCAGCCTGCTCATGGGTTATCTCGACTTGTACCTTTTGAGCGTAGATCTTAACGTGCTCTACGCTCATGGGCGGTAGTCCGTCAATCAGGTGCACACAATCCTCCCACTCCCACCTTTCGATCTTGGGCCAGCGGCGCCCCGCGGTCACAATCGTCACGCCTTTGAGCTCCTTCTTTGCGACTGGGCACAGTAGGGCTTCCAATAGCCAATCTTCCTCCCCCGCGCTGATGTCCTCGAAGCTGTCGAAGAAGCAGACTACGCTTTCTTCCTTCGCTGCAAAGCCATCTAGGTCACTAGCAAAGGCGCGCTTCAAGCGATCCTTCATGTAGCGCTGGCGCAGGTCCTCGTGGGTCGAACTAACTCCCGTCAAAATCTGGGTGATAACATACGAATCGGTGACGTCTCTTCCGATGTGGGTGGTGGCCTCCGCCCTAACGGGCCTGTAGGTGCTAAGAGGCTGCAAGGCTTCGGCCAGGTGGCGCGGCGACAGGCCCAACTGATCGCCCATCTCATGGGCCAGGGTGAAGTGGGGGTTGTCATACGATTGCCCACCGAAGTTTATCCAGCACAAAGGAGCGCCCTGCTCTTTACAGTGAAGGCGCATCATGCGCAGAAGGCTTGTCTTCCCACACATGCCCGAGGCCTGAACAAACATAAGGCGCTTCTCGGCCGGATCGGCCAGCATCCTCTTGAAGAGCTCTAGCTGCTCCTCGAAATCAATGAGTTCCTCGGTGGAAACAGATTGTGTCGGCTGAAAGACCATCGTTCCTCCCTCATGACAGCTAGGCTTCGGTCAGGATGTCCGATTTCTCTACGTCCTCTCCCACGTCCGTCTCGGCCTGGCCCCCACCGGCGCTGGTGATCACCGTGGAGCCGCTAACCTTGCCGCCGATTGTTGTCCTTGCGGAAGGACCTGATTTCTGCGGCGCTGGCTGCGGCCGGTCAGGTCCAGTCTCGCCCTCCATCTCCAGGCTCACGCCAGGTCCTTTGATGGACACCTTGCTCTTTCGATAGCGAAGAATGACCGCCAAGGCCAGGACAGCGAAGACCACCAGGATGACGATCAAATAAACGTATTGAGTCTCCATATTCCACCTCCAAGCCGAAGTTTGCAGTTTCATCTACTATTGTACAGCATTGTGCTGGATTTAGCAACACGGGCAGAGGCATGTCCAGCGAGCGCCGATTGAGTAGCTGTAAGCGTATCGAAATCAAGCGAGCGGGTTTGCACTGGGAATGTCGCTTGGCTTCGATACGGCTCTTCGCTGCACTCTAAGCCTACTCAGCCGGCGCTAAGGCATATCTCAGGCCCGGAAATTCCACTCCCGCGCCGCATACTTCTCCCGCCTGAGCTTCTCCGCCAGGGCCAATTCATGCTCGCTGAGTCGGCCGGGGATTAGCCGCAGGTTCAGGGCCTGGGCGAAACCGATCGCCAGATGGCGGGCCACTTCTTCGAAAGGGACGCTGTATCCCAGCGCCAACTCCAGCGAAGTGGCACGGGCCCGCAGCTCCTGCTTCAATTCCCCTCGCTTCTCTTCCGACGGCACTCTCAAGAAGTCGAAGATGCGGGCGATGTCGCCTTCCAGGGGCAGGGAGCCGTGCTGGAGCACCACCCTCTTCTTGCGCACTTGTGCGCTGCCCACCAGCTTCTTGCCGCCCACGGTAATCTCGTAACTGGATGGAACGTCAAAGCAAGCCGCTGACTGCGCCCCCCTCCCCCCTAACCCCCCTCTCCCAACCCTGGGCGAGGGGGGGACTGGGCTCCCCTCCCTTGCTTCCCCCCCAGAGTTGGGGGGGATTGAGGGGGGGCTGGGAGGGGCTGGGGGGGTGGGGGTGAGGGCCTGACACGCCTCCACTCCCAAACTCCTGAGCCCCCCCACCAACCCCGCGCTCAGACGATGGTAGGACTCGATCACGCCTCCGGCCACGCGAGGCTCCGCCTGGGGAGCAACGACGCTGTAGGTCAGCTCGTCGGCATGGAGGATGGATCGCCCGCCCGTTGGCCGCCGCACGAAGTCAACGCCGGCCTCTCGACATCTGTCTACATCCACCTCGCCCTCCATTGACTGGCTGTAGCCGATGGAAAGGCAGGGAGGCTGCCAGCCGTATAAGCGAAGGGTGGGCAGGGATTCCCCCTCGGCCACAGCCCACAGGATGGCTTCGTCAATGGCCATGTTGGTAACGCCACCCGTCAGGCCAGTTTTCAACAGGCGCCAATCAGCAGCAGGGTAGGTGAATGAAACGTGATGCGGGAAACGTGATGCACAGCGCGATTCACGTTTCACGTCTTCACGTTTCACGTTTTACGTCCTCAATAGCAGCCTCTATCTGCTGCGACGTCAACTGCTTCGGATAGTTGTACATCACCCCGCCGGGCCGCTCGTTATAAAAGGGGCGGTTGCAGTCGGGGCAACCAGAGGTCTGGAAGGCAACGCCGTCAGCCAGGATTTGGTGCAAAAGAGGGAAGTTGAAACTGAGAAGTTGGCCTGCGGGGGAGAAGGCGAAGTCCCACACGCGGGCCAGGTTATTGGTTATTAGATATTGGGCGACCTGCATCCGACGATAAGTGGAGATGTGCGGTGGGGAAGCGTCTTCCAGGTGGGTGCCTCGGACAGGGGTGAAGGCGAAGAGGCCAACGGTGAGGCCCAGGTCGTGCATTCGCTGGATCATCTCGGCCATCTCCTGTTCACTTTCGCCCAGGCCGACGATGAGATGCACAGCCGCATGGCCAGGGAACCGCCGTGCTGTCTCTTCGATGAGGGAAAGGTTCCGCGCCCAGCTTCCGCCTTTGACTCGCTGAAAGACCCGCTCGCAGGCGGCATCCAGCCCGAATCCGATGTGATCAACTCCTGCTGCCAGCAACTCCTCAACCTGGGCCACGTCTCCGGGCAGGATGGCGGCATCAACGGGAACATCGCAGGTTCGTCGCACGGCTCGGATCATCTCTAGCGTGCGCTGGACGTAACCCTCGGCTACTGTCACCTGAAGGCAGCAACGCCTGATGTCCCCTCGCTCGACGGCTTTGGCCAGCAGCGCCAGGGTCTGTGGCTGGTCAAACTCCGGCCAGGTGACGCGGGAGAGCAACTTTGAAGCGCTGGCCTGGCTGGAGCGTGCCTGAGCGCAGAAGCCACAATCCATGATGCAGCGCCCCCCCAGCATCAAGTAGGCAGTGGTGGGCGCGGTGTCCATGACGATGTCGGCCAGGCCCAGCACGGCAGCGGTGCCGATGGAGACACTGACACGTAAGCAGGGCGACTTCAGTGCCATGTGACGTCCTTCGGCCCGAACTCGCTGTCCAGGATGGTCCGAATGTCATCCCACAGATGGCGGTCGGCGAAGCGAGCCTGAATATCGTCCAGCGTGCGGTTGAAGGTGCGCTGGTCGGCCTCGCCCGCGATGCTCAGTATGATATTGGCGATCCCGAAGCGAATCTCCCAGTTAGTCGAGTGTTGGCGGTGGATTTTACGCAGGAGAGGGATGTCTTCCATGGTGCCGACAGTGATCATTGCGGCCACGGCGTTAGAGACGAGCTCTTCGTCGTCAGCGTCGAGGGTCTGGCGTAGGAAGGGCAGGATGCGGTCGTCACCCAGCCCGCTCAGGCTGAGGGCGGCGGTGGAGGCTCGCTCCAGGTCATCCTGGTGAGCCTGGAAGAAATTCCACAGCGGCTCGCGGGCGCGCTCGTCGCCCGTCGCACCCAGGAGCGAGACCGCTTCGTCAGCAGCGGTGTCGTCCAGCGCCGGATCAGCCAGGGCTTCGAGCAACTCGGAGGCGACCATCTCACCCATTCGGCTCAACAGGTCGAAGGCCCGGTCGTGTTCGGCCTGAGCGGGCCCGCCCAACTGGCGGATCAACTGAGGAACCTGATCCCGGTATTGGCGGTAAAGGCGCTCGGCCGTCGGACGCATCTGACGGCGGCGATCAGCGTTGATCTTCAGGATTTTGAGGTTAGGCATTCGTACCTCCTCTTTCGTTGATTGTGGAACCGTTAATCACCTCTTGAGGGTTATTATAGCCTAGCTCAAGTGGGGTGTCAAAAAGGCATAAGCTCTCGGCTATCTCTGGAAGAGGGCCTGCTGTCCCTCCCGTCCTGCTCATCGTCTCATCAGTGCTGGCGCTTACTTGAATAAACCTCGCCGGGTTTATTGCGGAATCCCTGATTCAAGCTGGCTTGACAAGATAGCCAAGATAGTATAAAATAACCTTACTGTGGACCAGCCGAGGTAGCTCAGCCTGGTAGAGCACCTGACTGAAAATCAGGGTGTCCCCAGTTCAAATCTGGGCCTCGGCACTGGCGAGTAGCCGGGTATGCGGGCGTAGTTCAGTGGTAGAACGTCTCCTTGCCAAGGAGAAGGTCATGGGTTCGAATCCCACCGCCCGCTTGGCAAGAGCTAGGGGCTAAGTGGCGACGTCGCCAAGTGGTAAGGCAAGGGTCTGCAAAACCCTCATTCGCCGGTTCAAATCCGGCCGTCGCCTCTACAATAATTGGCGGACAAGGCTGATGGCAAGGCGAGTTGCTATCAGCCCTTTGTCTATGGGGCGGTGGCGAAATGGCAGACGCTGCGGACTTAAAATCCGCTGGAGGAAACTCCATGAGGGTTCGACTCCCTCCCGCCCCACAGGTACAACATATTTCTTATCCCAGGTATGCTCCGTCAATACCCTCCGGCAGCCCGCTTCCCCGAACCGCTGGGCCAGTTCTTTGACGGAGACCGTGATGTCCACGTAGTCTTTGAGCCAAGAAAGGGGTACTTTCATTGCCTTTGCCCCCCTTCGGTTTCGCTTGCGTCCAACGTAATCTTTGTCAGCGTCACCTTATCATCTACCACTACACCTGCAGAAGACAACACAGATAGACGCTGCATGGTCTGTTCTTCATACATGCCGGCTTGGACTGTGTATGTGCCGGGTGTTACATCTGTGGGTAGTACAATACTGTGAAAGTCAACGACGATCTCGCCGGCCTCCCAGACATCGGTTGGATAAGTCCACAATACTGGCAGGCTGTCATCCTGGGCGATCAGGCGGCCATCGGCGTTCAGTATATGTACGAACACTTTGTACGAGCGGGATATGGGTTGGGTCGCTTGCCAGTAGAGAAACACCCCCACTCGTGGAATGACCATCTCGGGCGCGTCACGGGTGATGTACAAATCATATCCCTGCAAAGCGATACCTTCGTTTAGATGCACGCCAAGTGGGTGGGCAGACTGGGGCGGATCGCTCTCAATGCGATAGAGCGCGTACTCCCGGTTTTCAGGGATCAGCAGTGGCGTCAACCCCGACGGTCGGCTCAACGGGTTCAGTAATTGTTCCAATCCAGGATGGGCCGCCAGGCCAGTCTCGGTATCATATAGTACGAAGCGATAGCCCCTCTTATCCGCCAGTGTGTGCAGTTCTTCCAGTGAATCCATGTTCGGCGCTATCCAGTAGGACTGATCGTAGCGCGTGCGGGTCGGTACTGAAGCGTCGTGAAAGGGGATGCCGGAACTCAGCACCTCGCTGGCCGACCGCATCCCAGCGGCACGCAAACTGTTCGTCACGGCCAGCACCCTCTCACTGGATGCTGGTGCATCACGGAGATAACTGAGTGGGACAATGCTCGACCAGCCTATCAGCACGACAAGCACGATGGCACTGGTCGGCAGAGTGAGCCGACCCAGGGAGAGGTGTCTGGGCACGATGGCCCACACAAAGTAGATCGCGCAGAAGACCAGTACAGGCAAGATGACGACCAGGAAGCGTGGGTCATAGCGGATGACTGCCAGAGCAGCCAATAGTCCGCACACGTACAGGGCAAGCAGCCCCCGTTGGCGGGCCTCGATCTCTTTCCCAGCCAAAAGGGTGAACAGCAGACCCGCCTGGGCAAGCAGTCGCAACGGCGTGTCCAACAGCAACATGCGGGGGTCTATCCAAAAAGACCGCGCCGTGTTCCACCAGTGCTGGATGAAGCGCTTCGGATTGGCGAGGAAGACATCAATTGGAGAAATGTCCGTCGGTGCATTGTCCCACTCGGTGGCAAAGTTGGTCAGTCCCTCTACGTGCCACCAGACGTCGTGGCCCCGCACGGAATAGAAAGGGTTGCCCGTAACCAGTGCGCTGGGGATCAACTGAAGGGCGGCTCCAATCAGGAACCCGACCAGGAACAGACCAGTAACGATCCACATAGAGCGACGTCGCTGCACCAGCGCCCGACCTGCCAGAAATAACAGGCAGAGCCCGCTGGTGGCGATAGCGGCGTATCGGATCACGTAGGCCAGGCCGGCCAGCGCTCCTGCGGCGAAGTTAGTCCCCTTACGCTCTGACAGGCCGACCAGAAGTGCCAACGAGAGCCCTTGTAGCCCGGCCGACAACATGTCGTTCCCCTCGAAAGTAGCGAAGTACAGGAAGTACCCCGTCGTTGCCAGAAAGCCCTCAGTCAGCAGAGCCAACCAGCGATCGTGCGTCAGTTGATAACCGAGCAGGTAGGCGCTGACCAGCAGGATCACTCCGCCAGCAATCGAGAGTGCGTGCCCGATCTGAACTGCATCCAGTCCTGCATCCAGCCCCCACCGGATCAACAATGGATAGCCGATGGGGTGCATTCCGCTTACCCAACTACGGAGGGAGCCAGAATCGAGCCGCTGGGCCATCTCCACAAACTGGAAATAGTCTACGCTGCGGATGGTTACGACGTGCCCCACGTATCGCGCCGCGAAGTAGACGAAGGCCAGTGGGATCAGGCCCGCCAGTACGGCGTTGACGGTCTGGAGCAGAATACGGCGCTGTTGACCAGACTCTAAAATGCCCCTCATACCGTAATGCCCCTTATCAAAACTGCCTCAAGAGCCGCAGGTCGTTTCCGTAGAACAGGCGAATGTCGTCAATGCTGTGTTTGACCATCTCTGGCTGCACCACGGTGAACACCTCGCCTGCACCGGAGAAAGTGTAGCGCCACCGACCGTCAACCTCGGCCACGCCCAAAATTTC
>CAZVCJ010000122.1:0-12262 GCA_964625745.1 uncultured Anaerolineae bacterium
CAGTTCCATCGTGGGCAGTTTGATGGCCGGCTTTTTGGCGTGGCTCGTCTTTTGACAGCGGTGACTAACAACTTTAGTATTTCAACGACTTGACAATAAGGCCTCTGGATGGCATGCTTCTGCAAAAGGCCATCTTTGAGGAGGAGGTGTTGCCCAACGGCTGTGTCCTCATCCACTAAAGGCACGCACTTGCAATCGCCGTTTGACAAATCGGCAAACCGCGCTATAATAAACCCAACAAGTGATATTTCAAGACCTTCGGGGCAGGGTGAGGTTCTCAGTGTGATGCGGAACCAATTCCCGATCGGCGGTGTGGAACCAGTGATTAGCTAACAACTGGTTTCGAGCCCGCGAGCCATAAGGCTGATCTGGTGAAAGGCC
The DNA here is from genome assembly GCA_964625745.1 of uncultured Anaerolineae bacterium. Lineage (GTDB taxonomy): Bacteria > Chloroflexota > Anaerolineae > VGOG01 > VGOG01 > CAZVCJ01. The sequence goes on from CAZVCJ010000122.1 coordinate 382, forward strand.
AGAGCCGACGGTATAGTCCGGATGAGAGAGGGTCAGCGAGTAGCGGCAGGCTGGTAAGCCATGCCCGGAATCGCGTGAACGCGCCCCGAGACCAACAGGTCTTCGGGGTCGTTTTTTTGGGGGACGAGTAACGACGGATGAGTAATGAGGTTGGAACAACGGCCCCAGCAGTACAACCTGGGGTGAAATCGAGGCTTACGAGCCGATTTTCGATCTTGACCAGTGAGCGAGCTGGGTATCTGTTTGTCCCCCTGGCTTTGCTCCTCTTCCTCGGCCTGTGGGAGCTAGTCGTGCGCCTGGGCGACTACCCGCCTTTCATCCTGCCCTCGCCAAGACGAGTGTACGCCAAGTTCTTGATCGTGTCCAGCAATGGCACCCTGTGGCGCCACACTCAGATAACCCTGGCAGAGGTATTCGGAGGATTGGCCCTGGGCTTGACTGCGGCCACCTCGTTGGGCTACATCCTGGCCAAATCGAGGCTCGTGGAGCGCATCCTCTCGCCCTACATCGTGGCCTCCCAGTCGGTCCCCATCGTGGCCCTGGCCCCTCTGCTGGTCATCTGGTTTGGCTTCGGCAGCCTGTCCAAGGTGCTGGTCTGCGCCCTGACCCTCTTCTTCCCCGTTCTGATCAACACCATCGTCGGCATCCGCTCGGCGGAGAAGGACCTGATTGACCTGATGCGCTCCCTGGAGGCCACTCGCTGGCAGGTCTTCACCATGCTGGAGGTGCCGGCTGCTCTGCCTGTGCTCTTGGGAGGGTTGAAGGTAGGGGTCACCCTGTCGGTGATCGGAGCGGTGGTGGGGGAGTTCGTTGGCGCCGACCGCGGACTGGGCTTCCTGGTGAACCTGGCGCGGGGGCTCTTCGACACGCCCCTCATGTTCGTAGCCCTTTTCACCCTGGTGATCATCGCCGTCAGCCTGTACGCAGCCGTGGCCGCCCTGGAGAGCTTGCTGCTTTCGTGGGAAAAATAAAAATGTTTCTGAGGAGGTTTCTACGTGAAGAAAAAAGGTCGTCTGGTTCTAAATTCGTTGTTGTGTCTGGCCATCGTCGCCCTCGGCGGCTGCGGCCCTGTCCTGAGCCTGCCGAAGGGCCCGTCCCAGCCGCCGGCCACGCCGACGCCGCTCGCGCCAGAGGCAATCACCCTGGCCATGGGCTTCATACCCAACGTCCAGTTCGCCCCCTTCTACGTGGCCGAGGACAAAGGCTACTTCGCCGAGGGGAACCTGGCAGTCAATTTCGACTACGGCATGGAGACGGACCTGCTCAAGCTGGTGGGCGTTGGCGAGCTGCGGTTCGCCGTGGCCAGCGGGGATCAGGTCATCCTGGCCAGGACGCAAGGGCTGCCAGTGACCTACATTCTAAACTGGTATCGCAGGTTCCCTGTGTGCGTGGTCTCTTTGAAGGAGAAAGGCATCGAGGGAGCCAAGGACTTGGTCGGCAAGAGGGTGGGGATACCGGCTGCCGAGGGGGCCAGCTACATCGGCTGGCAGGCTCTCCTTCACGCTGAGGGGATAGACGAGGCCCAGGTCAACCTCCAGGTCATCGGCTACACTCAGGTTGCCAGTCTCACCGAGGGTCGGGTGGACGCTGCCGTGTGCTACGCCCTGAACGAGCCGGTGCAACTGAGCCGGGCGGGGTACTCGATAAATGTTATCTATGTGGACGACTACGCCAATCTGGTCTCCAACGGTCTCATCACCAACGAGCAGACCATCGCTGAGCAGCCAGAGTTGGCCCAAGGGCTGGTCCGGGCTGTGCTGCGAGGGTTAAGGTACACCATCGAACATCCTGATGAAGCCTTCGCGATATGCAAAGAACACGTGCCTGAGATCGCGGGAGACAACGAGAGCCTGCAAAAGGCCGTCCTTCTTGAATCCATCAAGTTCTGGCAGGGCGACAGATTGGGCTATTCCGACCACGCCGCCTGGGAGGAGTCCCAGCGCTTCATGCGCCAGATCGGGCTCATTGACGCCGAGGTGGACGTGGAGAAGCTGTTCACTAATCAGTTCGTTGTTGAACCTCAGTAGAGGACGAAGTTATGGAGTCTGTCGGCTCTTCAGAATCTCGCAGAGTCACAATGCCGGACCCCTCAACTTGTTGGGGGTATGCTGCGACAAACCCCAACAAGTTGGGGACTCCGGCTAGCTATTCACGCCAACTCCCAAAGACTCAGCCTGTCTTAGCAGCCGATGAGATAACCATGACCTTTCTTGGGCAGCAGGGTTCGCTCGAAGCCCTGGAAAGCGTTTCCTTTCAGGTTGGCACCGGGGAGTTCCTGTGTATCGTAGGCCCATCGGGCTGCGGCAAGTCAACCTTGCTGCGGGTCTTGGGGGGACTGGTGCGGCCCACGAGTGGCAGGGTCTATCTCGAAGGGGAGTTGCTGACTGCCCCCCGCCGCCAGATTGGCTTCGTCTTCCAGAAGGCCAACCTGATGCCCTGGCGTACCGTGCTCAGGAACGTCACTCTGCCGCTGGAGATTAAGGGGCTGAAAGCCGAAGAGTCGGGGCAACAGGCCAGGGAGCTTCTGAAGCTGGTGGGCCTGGAGGGCTTCGAGGATGCTTACCCCCACGAACTCTCAGGGGGGATGGAGCAGCGAGTGGCCATCGCTCGGGCCCTGATCCACGACCCGGCCATTCTGCTCCTGGACGAGCCCTTCGGCTCACTGGATGCCCTGACTCGGGAGAACATGAACCTGGAACTGCTGCGCATCTGGCGGGCCGCCCCCCGTTCCTCCCAACCCTTCGATCTTGCTCAGGGCGGGCTTTTGGGGGGCGGGGGGGGGAAGACAGTGGTCATGGTGACTCACAGCATCCAAGAAGCCCTCTTCCTGGCCGATCGAATCCTGGTCATGAGTTCCCGGCCGGGGCGCATCGAAGCGACTGTTGCCGTTCCTCTGCCCCGGCCTCGCCGCCTGGAGATGCTCTACGGCGACGAGTTCGGCGTCCTGTCCAGGCGCGTGCGGCAGGCTATCCACTGAGTCACTCATTAAGGAAAAAACCGCCAGGTCGCGAGACCCAGGCGGCTTTTTTGTTTGCTCTTGATCATCTCATCGTTCGCCGAAGGTGTCCCGACCGAGGCGGAGAGGGCCCTTCGGCCAGCCGTCGTGGTGAGCCTGTCGCTTGTACTGAGCCCAGTCGAAGTGAACCATCAGGACCGGCTCGGTCAGAGACCATGGAGGAGGGCTTCCCGCGTCCATCATAGGACGATCACCTGTAGTAGCGCTCAGATGTACGGACGGATGTCCGACGTTGAAGCCTCTCCAACTTCCGCCGCAGCCAACTGCGCCAGAGAATGGGCCTCAGGCTTTGCCAGGCTTCCTCAGCCTCCTGTCCACTGACTTCCCTGCCGCTGAAGCGCTCTCTCACGTATAGATCAGTGATGCGCTGCACCGGGTCCTGCCCTTCGGGTAGAGCGGTGCTCAAGGCGGTAGCGTACTCGTACGGCGTCTGGTGTCGCTGAAACTGGATGCCAAGTCGCCGGGCAAAACTGCACAGCCTCTCGTAGACTCGCTCCACCAGGTTCAGTCCCTTCTGTTTACGCTCGCGCCAGGCCCAGAGTGCCGCCAACCCCGCCGGTATCGAAAGCAGAATCAGGCCGCCCAACCAGCGAACTGCTTGCTGTCTCCGTGGGGTTCGGCTGGCGGTGGACCTATCTCTGTCTCTAGGGAAGACATCGTCATCCGGAATCGGCTCTTCATCACCCAAACGTCTGCTTCGGTCGTCTTCCTCCGATGGCTCAATGACCTTGGGGGGCTCGGGTCGAACTATGGGCGGCTCCGAGGCCGTAGGCTCGAATTCCACCCAGCCGAAACGGGGGAAGTAGACCTCCACCCAGGCGTGGGCATCCTTTTCCCTCACCCGGTAGGCTTCCGTCTCAGGATTGTATTCACCGTGACTGTAGCCCGCTGCCACCCGCGCCGGGATGCCGACAGCGCGGGCCATCACGGCCATGGCTGAAGCGTAGTAGTCGCAGTAACCCTCGCGGACGTCGAACAGGAAGTACTCCACGCCGTCTCGGCCCTCGGGTGGCGCTTCGATCAAATCGTTGTACTTTATCTCTCGTAAGTAGCTCTCCAGGGCCGTGGCTTTGTCGTAGGCATTGTCGTGATCCCAGGTGATCCCTTGCGCAAGATAGCGCACGCATGCTGGTAGTTCCAACGGCAACTGGAGGTAGCGATCGCGGATCCAATCTGGATAGTCATCCCCGGCCGCTCGCAGGGTGTCTTCGTCGGCCGCGGATATAGAAGAGACGATGGTGTAGCTCTGGCCCTGTCTCAGGCGAGAGCGGCTATAGAGCATTGAGACGGGGGTAATCACTCCCTCTTTCTTGGCGTAGGAATCAGCCTCCTCGCCTGGTGGAGGGGGGGGCACATAACTCACCACCGCCCAGGCCGGCAGGCCCACCCGAAGAGGCTGAGCGGCGGCAAAGAGCATGGTCCTGCCAGGCAGAAATGTGGTGATAGTTTGAGTGATCTCCCGGCGCAGCTCATACTCAGGCAGCGCCAGGGGGGAGGGATCGTTGGCTTCCAGGCCGATGCTCTCCTTATCGTTATTGAGCCAGCCAGAGCCAGTGTACTGGTCGTAGAAGGCCGCCCGCCAATAGCTTCCCACTGGGGCCCGCACGTCCATCACCGCTGCCTCGCTGAGGTGGACGGGCCCTGTCAGGCCCAGCGAATTGCCGAAGGGATTGGGATAGACCGTGCCATAGTATTTGACGGCAGAGAAGAGGCGGTTCCAAATCTCTTGCACCTTCTGCCAGGGTTCGTCCAGAAACGATCCTATGTTGGAGAGTTGCTGGCCGGCGGCAGCGCCGGGCGCCAGCCAGGCGAAGGAAATGACCACGATGGAAAAGATGACCCCGGCCCGGAGGAAGGCCAGGCTGATATCGGAACTGTAGTTGATCCTGGCCGTTCGCCACTCTCGCTTTCGGATTGAGAGGTTAGAGTGCATCACCACGAGTAGCGCGAAGAAAAGATAGGCCACCAGGTACAACTCTAACCGTGGGGAGGCGTAATAGAGATTCCAGAGCAAGACCAGGCCACAGGGGACGACCGATTCCCAGGCCTTGTGCTGGCGGAAACTATACCAGGCGGAAAGATAGCCCGCCAGCCAAAGGATCAGAGCCAGTAACAGGACAAAAATGAGGTTGTCCTCGCTGGTGCCGCCATGCGTGGCCGTCCACAGCCACTCGTTGATGCGAATCCCCAGCTCAATCATTTTTTCGCGCCAGGCGAACTGGGGGGGCAGGAGATTTCCCCCCAGGAACGCCACCCATGCTATCCCGTAAACCAGGCTGAACAAATGGGCTACCACATCGGGGAATTGGCTTTTAGCCAGGAAGAAGCCAGCGAGCGCGGAGCCCACAGCCACGAAGTATAGAGTGTCCAGGCCCTCGGCCCATTCGGCGGCGCGGATAGGCCAGGCCACGCTGAGGAGCATGCAGATTATCAAAACAAGGACTGTCCATCCTTCTCGCAATCTCGATTCGGATTTCACTTTCCGTAACACCTACTTTGAGGATCGCGCCTCCACAGGCGGCGTATGTCAACTGTAATACTGTCAAGTGGGCAGAAAGGTTCACACCCCCTGCACTCTGAGAACAATTATACTTCAAAAGAGGATTGGGAGCAAGGTTGTCACTAATCAAACAATGTGGTAAAATGTATTATCTTCGTGGACAGCGGGAGGGAAGAATGGCCAAGAAGCCTCTGTTTCCCGGACAACTGGATGATGAGAGAATCATCATCTACGAGCGAAGGCATTGGTTTACGATCATCAAGTGGATAGGGGGACGACCTCTTCTTTTACTGCCTATCTCTCTGGCGATTGCCTGGGGCGTGACCACAATCCTGGAACCACCCTCAGGAATAAGGCTCATCTATTGGCTCGTCATTCCGTTGCCAGCACTTGCCTGGATCGGGTGGAAAGCCCTGGATTGGGGAAACGATCGCTACATTGTGACCGACAAGCGAGTGATTCACATTGAGAAAGAATACCTGACGCGAGAGAAAAGAGATGAGGCCCCCCTGGCCATGATCCAGGACGTTCTCATCGAGATGGACGGCATCATGACTCACTTGCTCTACTTTGGCGATGTGGTCATCCAGACTGCTGGCACACTGGGCACGATCCGTTTCCAGGGCATCCAAAAGCCCCGCAAAGCCCAGGCCCAAATCCTTGCTCTGGTATCACAGGGTAAAGCAGCGATGCCCGTGGAGGAAGAGCCACCAGACATTCAAGCCGTCCGCGAAATAGTCGGTTGGCCCAAGCCGGAACCCAAGCCACCTCCTCGCGCTGCCGAGGGATTGCAGTGGGAGAGCGAGGCGCCAAGGCGAGCCCAGATCTCAGAAGTGATCAAGATGATGTTTTTCACCAAGCAGGTCTTCGGTGAAAACCAAATCATCTGGCACAAGCACCGGTGGGTTCTGCTCCAGGAGATGATCTCTCCCGTGCTCGCTTTTGTCATCCTGCTGATCGTCTGGTCAGCGGTTTCTCTCCTCTTTGGTTTCAGCCTTTGGTTCGATTTGTTTCTCGTTATCTCCCTGGCCGCGAACTCCGCGTGGTTAATCTGGCGAGGCATAGATTGGCGGAACGATCTTTACATCATAACCGATGACCGTGTCATTGACATCGAGAAAGTACCCTTCCGTTATGAACATCGTAGAGAAGCTAGTTTGGACAAGATCCAAGACGTGCGTTATTTGCAGGAGGGTTTTGTCGCCCTCAGACTTGATTTCGGCAACGTGCGCCTGGAAACGGCGGGCGGGATAGAAGCATTCACCTTCGATTCTGTACCCCATCCCAAGCAAGTACAAACCGAGATTTTTAAGCGGATAGAGCAATTTCGTAAAGAGACAGGGCGGCAGGCAAGGAAAACAAGACAAGCTGAATTCCTCGATCTGTTAGGCCGCTATCACCAAGGGGCCCAAGACAACGGCGAAACCGAGCCCTAAGCTTCCAGCATTTGTAACTACCCAGCGAAGCTCTGCCTCAAACCGACAAGTCAAGCATGTCATTCTGAGCGAGCGGAGCGAGCGAAGCCTGCCCTGAGCGCAGTCGAAGGGAATCTCGTTCCGCAAGCCAGGAACGGGATGCTTCGCTTCGCTCAGCATGACAGGCAAAATCTTGTCTCATCTGTAAAGAATTCGGGGTGTCAAGGAGTTCAGGCTGTCATTGCGAGTCTTCCATGGCGCAGCGCGCCATCCGTAGGAGGCAGAAACTCCCGAATGTGTCACTGCGAGGAGCGCATTTTGCGACGAAGCAGTCCCCTTGCCGCTAGGAGGAGATTGCTTCGTCGCAAGAAAACGCTCCTACTCAGAAACTTGGCCTGCCATTGCGAGGCGGCGCTCTTCCGCCGAAGCAATCTCCTACGAGCGTTGGGGATTGCTTCAGGCGCACTCACCGCGCCTTCGCAATGACAAGATGGGCGGCGTTTCTGTCCTTTAGAATGGCGGGCCGCGCCATGGCCGACTCGCAATGACACGGGCTGAGCAGTTGCCAGCATTTTATCTATCACAAGAGCCTGCTTGAGAGTTGAAGTCGAGCCTTTAGTCAGAATCAGGAAACTTGCTCGTATCAGTTGAATAGGTTATAATTAACCCCGCCAGACCGAGGCCACTGGAGGTCGCCTGTCAGGCCGGATGGTGCTCATGGCCTGAGTCTGATTTGGACGGTCACAGCAACACATCAATGGGGAGGTCACAATCATGAAGAAAGAGAGAAGCGTGGTGGGAAAGCTTGGCTTGCTGTTGTTTCTCCTGGCCTTGATCGCTGGCTGCAGCAACAAGCTTGCTTGTACAGAGGAGAAAGTAGAGCCGGGTATGGTCTTCATTCCTGCGGGGGAATTCATCATGGGTAATGATGGAGGCGATGATGACGAGAAGCCGGAACGGGCGGTCTTCCTCGATGCGTTCTGTATTGACAAGTACGAGGTGACCAACGTCCAGTACAAAGAATGTGTGGAGGCCGGAGCTTGCAACCCCCCAGCTCGTATGTCGTCCCCTAGCCGGCTTTCATACTATGGCAATCCAGAGTTTGATGATTACCCCGTTATCTACGTAAGTTGGGATGATGCCCAGGCTTACTGCAAGTGGAGAGGCAAGCGGCTGCCGACCGAAGCAGAGTGGGAGAAGGCGGCGAGAGGGACCGATGAACGCCTCTGGCCCTGGGGTGACAGCGAGCCCGATGGCAGCAAAGTAAATCTGTGCGACGTGAACTGCACATACGAGTGGAAAGAATCGCACCTTGATGATGGCTACCCGGACACGGCTCCTGTCGGGAGCTTCGAGGCGGGTAAAAGTCCCTATGGCGTCTACAACATGGGGGGAAACGTCCGTGAGTGGACGGCCGATTGGTACGCTCCTGACTACTACGCAAATGCTCCCGACCGCAATCCTCCCGGGCCAGATTCTGGTATGGGCAGAGTGTTGCGGGGCGGCTCATGGCGCAGCAACATACCAGTTGCCCGCAGCACTTACCGCCTGTGGTACGACGGCCAGGTAAAGGACGAATACGTCGGATTCCGTTGCGCCAGGTAGCGTTGAGTTTTCGCTCAATGTCAGGGAGTGAATTGCATGGCTAAACATCTCATATCGAATTGTTAAACTTTAAGGAAAGGGGAGATAGAGATCATGGATCCTATCGTTTTTCGCCTAGGCCCTTTGGCTGTACATTGGTACGGCATCATCATCGTAGTGGCCACCCTCGTCGGCGCTTACGTGGCCAGTCTGGAGGCCAGGCGTCGTGGCCAGGATCCCAATCACGTATGGGACGCCTTGCTCCTCTGCCTGTTCCTCGGCATCATCGGAGCCCGGCTGTATCACGTCTTCTCCAGCCCGCAGGGCGGGATGCTGGGTTGGGACTACTACCGGCAGAACCCCATCGCCATCTTGCAGATTTGGCGCGGAGGCCTGGGTATCTACGGGGCAGTGGTTGGTGGCCTCTTAGGCATTTATATCTACGCTCGCTTAAACAAGTTGAGCTTCCTGCAGTGGGCAGACATTGGTACGACGGGCCTCATCTTGGCCCAAGTCATAGGGCGCTGGGGCAACTTTGTCAACCAGGAACTTTATGGCCCCCCTACCAATCTGCCTTGGGGCATCACTATTGGGATGTCTTATCGCATCCCTCCCTATAATGACCTGACCGTGTACCCGGCCGACACGCGCTTTCACCCCGTTTTTCTCTACGAGTCGTTATGGAACTTGCTGGGCTTTCTCCTTTTGGTGTACGTAACCCGTCGTTACTCCGATCGTCTGTTAGACGGCGACGTACTCTGTCTGTATGCGATCTGGTATCCAGTGGGGCGCATCTTCGTCGAGGCTTTGCGCCCAGATGCCTGGTTGATTGGCGGCATCGCCGCTGCCCAGATCTTCGCTGCAATAGCCATTGTTGTCTCAGTCGCCATAATTCTCTATCGGCACCGGCGCGCCCGTTCGACAGCCGAGCCACCCCTGGCGGAAGACGAGCTCGCAGCAGAGTGAGAATGCTGGCCGGGTGCTGACGAATGAGCAGATACTGAAAACTGTCTGGGGGGGATGGAATACGTGAGCGAGGTGGACTACGTAAAAGTGAACTGAATCGTCCGGGGATTAGAAGCAATGCCGTTCGGATAAGAAAGCGGGCGCCGGTCGAGTAGGCCCGAAGGGCCGTATTGAGGCCAAGCAAGGGGCTTTTCAGAAGCCTGATCGCTTTTGAGCTAGCGACTTGGTCTCGACACGCTATGCTACTCGACCGGCGGTGCTTAACCGAACGGCATTGGGCTTTTGGACTTTGGACAAATGACAGGTAGAGCAAAGTTCCGACTTGCACTTTAACAAGAATGGTAGCATTATTGGGGTATGGACATTCGAGAGACCATATCCCGACTCAACCAGTTTCACCAAGAGCTTTATGAGGCCTTCGATCTCCGGCGTGATGCGCTGATGGAGTTAATCGATGCCTTGTCGAGCACTCCAAACGCACGCTCAGTGGTGGAGTTGAGCCTGAGTCCCTTCTTCCGCCGAGAGTACAGCAGCGTGCACGACGCTATCGCCTGTTTTCTCCAGCCCACCGAACCAGAGAAAACGGCGGAAGAACGGCGGGTGTTTGAACAGAAGTGGGTGCGGATGATCGCGCCCTACCTGCCGGAGCCCCAAAAGCGGAAGTTCGGGATGGTTCCCTAATCCGTGATACAGGCCAGAGATATTTGTGGCTCTGGCAGGCCAACGGCGGAGAAGAAATCCGTGGCACCGAAGTCATCCAGGTTGATCTTGGCTCGCTGCATGGCGTTGGTGCCTCGGTTGGGACCGCGCGTCTTGACATCGAAGTTCTCCATCAAGGCAACGCCAGCGAAGAGGGACTGGCATCGCTTGGGTAAAGGGAAGAACTTGGCGATGAGGCTGAAAGGTTTGAAGACGCCATTCTTGCTCTCCAGAGCATTAGTAGTTGTAGGGGTGTCTTGCTCGACGGAGAGCTGAAGCAAGGTGTTGATGGCATCGCCATGTTTGTTGATGAAGCGCTGCAAGCGTTGGGTCAGCGTTTGGACGCTGGCCGTCTGGATGATGTAGGTTGGGTCACTCAATTGCGAGACCGCCCCTTCCAGCATCAAGACGCAAATGTTCTCGTAGCCGGGCGAGAAGGCTTTGGATACCAGGGCCAATATCGGCTGGAGGCGTTTGCGTAACAGACGGCGCTTGAGTTGGCGTTGTTTCTGGCGTTCCTTCATTGGCAACCCTTTGGGGACATCCAGAGTGACATCCCGTACCGCCTCGTCGAACAGGCGTAGGATTTGTCGGATCAGGTGAACCCGATCCCGCAGATGGGTCAACTTCAAGCCAGCAGCTTTCATGTATTGGTTGAACAGTACGTCCAAATCGGTCAGGAAGTATTCTGGTTGAAAATGTGTACCAACCACATCTCGCAACTGGGCTGGAATATCTTGGGCCTTACGCACGATGCAACGCACACTGCGGATCAAGCCACGTTCACAAATCGCCACTCCCAGGCTGTAAACCCGTTTCTTCATCTTGGGATAGGTTTCATCGTACAACAGAAAGCGAGCAATTGCTTGCCGACATTCACCCAGGCAGGCCAAAGCTGCCTCAGCGAGTCGCCCTACCCGCTGCGTCAGGCGCTCGATGTGCCCTATGGACACTTGCCGGGCATACACAAACTTGACCAGGATCTGTGTCTTCCGCACCGACAATCCCAACTTGAAGCGGCTCAGGCTCACCAAACGGTTGACTCGATGCCACCAGGCCCGGCGCGCTTCAGTCTGACGCGCTCGTTCCGGCGAGATGATTTCATGCCCACAGACCTTGCATCGTCGGCGCTGGATACGCACCCACTGCACGCCCAACCAACCCATCGTCAACACCAGCAGCCAGTTCAGCACCCAGTATGTCCCGTTCTTGGTGACCTTCCCCCCACACTGTGGACAAACCACAGGCTCTTCGTCGGGGGCCACCGCCGCCGTCTCGACGGGTTTATCACGGGGCTTTGGTCCAGGCGTCCGATTGGCCAGCACCTCGGGCAGGGCTCGCTTCACTTTGGCCAAATCATAGCGCAAAGTACTGGGCGGTACGCCAGCCTCACGGGCTGCCGCTTCGACTTTGATCTGTCCCAGAGCAACCAGCACTGACTGAACCTTTTCTTCGATGGAACGTTTTCTATTTGCCATAAAAGGCCGCCTCCTTGATGAAACTTCTGTGAGGCACATAGTTTCTACCAGAAGCGACCTCTTGTCAATATTCAGCCCACAAATATCTCGTCTAATCACAGCATAGGGAACCATCCCAGAGAGAGCGTTTCACGGTTGGGACAAGAAAACGGCATGAATCCTTATGGCGCTGTAGAGTGTATCGGAGAATGTAATTTTATGGTAAGTTAACAATTGAATAGCG
>CAZVCJ010000123.1:0-10538 GCA_964625745.1 uncultured Anaerolineae bacterium
ACCCTATCCCGTGGCTCGGACTTGACTAGTTGTTATTAGCTTGATGCGTATGGGCGAGGACGCCCCTTAATAGCAGTTTTGACGTAGAAATAGGGGGACGAGGATGATTGTGGTGATTGATAACTACGATTCGTTTACCTACAACCTGGTGCAGTACCTGGGCGAACTGGGGGCGGAGCTGCAGGTCTTCCGCAACGATCAGGTGACAGTGGAGGAGATCGAAGCGTTACATCCCACCCACATCGTCATCTCGCCAGGGCCAGGCACACCCGAAGACGGCGGTATTTCCAACGACGTGATCCGACACTTTCATCAAAGGGTGCCGATCCTGGGGGTGTGCCTGGGCCATCAGTGCATCGGCCACGTCTTCGGCGGGCAGGTGGTACGGGCGCCGCGTCTCATGCATGGCAAGACCTCGCTCATCCATCGAGGCGACCACCCGATTTTCGAAGGAGTGCCTGATCAGTTTCGGGCTACCCGTTACCACTCCCTCATTGTAGAGGAGCCGCTGCCTGAGGTGCTGATGCCCATCGCCTGGACCGAGGAGGGGGAGCTGATGGGCCTCTGCCATCGGAACCACCCGGTGATCGGCCTTCAGTTCCATCCTGAGTCCATCCTGACGGGGGAAGGGAAAAGGATCCTGCGAAACTTCCTGGTGATGCCTTCTTCCCTCAGGCCGTCGAGATCATCAGTTAGCAGAAGAGTGGAGGGGTCGAGTGTTGAGGAGGTAAGGATGAATATCAAAGAGGCGATCAGCAAGGTCATTCTAGGGGAGGATCTGTCGGAGGAAGAGGCTGAGGCGGTCATGGGCCAGATCATGGCCGGGGAGGCGACACCGGCTCAGATCGGCGCCTTTCTGACCGCGCTGCGCCTCAAGGGGGAGACGGTGGAAGAGATCACCGGCTGTGCCCAGGCTATGCGCCGCAGCGCTATTTCTGTGCGGCCTCAGCGACGGGATCTGGTGGACACCTGTGGTACGGGGGGCGATAGGACGGGCACCTTCAACATCTCCACCACAGCGGCCTTCGTCGTGGCTGGAGCCGGCCTGGCCGTGGCCAAGCACGGCAACCGCTCCGTCTCCAGCCACTGCGGCAGCGCTGATCTCCTGGAGGCACTTGGAGTCAACCTGGAGCTTACCCCTGAGCAGGTGGCTCATTGCATAGACGAGGTGGGTATCGGCTTCCTGTTCGCCCCCCGGCTCCACCCGGCCATGAAGCATGCCATCGGCCCCCGCCGGGAGATGGGCGTGCGCACCATTTTCAACATCCTGGGTCCCCTCACCAACCCGGCCGGAGCCACGCGGCAGATCATGGGCGTCTACGATCCCAGTCTCACCAGCCCCCTGGCCCAGGTGCTGGGCAGGTTGGGAGTGCAGGCGGCCTTCGTGGTGCATGGCGCCGACGGGCTGGATGAGCTCTCGACGACGGGGATCAACCGCGTGAGTCACCTCCGAGGCGGTTGGGTGAAGGACTTCTCGCTGGACCCGGCTGAACTTGGGCTTCCCAGGGCGCGGCTGGAGGATCTGCGGGGCGGAACGGTCGAGGAGAACGCTCAGATCACCCAGGCGATCCTGGCGGGTGAGCAGGGGCCGCGCCGGGATGTGGTGCTCCTCAACGCCGCCGCGGCCCTGGTGGCCGGCGGCACGGCCGGAGATTTCAGAGAAGGATTGCAGCAGGCGACCGAGGCCATTGACTCGGGAAGTGCGAAGGAAAAGCTGGAGAGCCTGGTGGCCTTTACCCAGGCCTGTCCAGCATGAAGTTCACCCTCCCGCAGGTTGCGACGTGATTCCGCCTGGCAGGGCGATTTCCGAACCTGCGGGAGGGTAGGTGAAATACCGGAGGAGAGATGCTCCTGGATTCCATCGTCGCTCACAAACGAAAGGAGCTGGCGGTGTGGAAGGCAGCCGTGCCGCAGGCGCGCCTCGAAAAGGCAGCTATCTGGCAGGCGCTGCCCCTCGACTTCGCCGCCGCGCTGCGGAGTCCTGAGCCCTGCCCTGAGCTCCGCCGAAGGGCTGCCGAAGGGCGGCAGCCAGGGGTCAGCCTCATCGCCGAGGTGAAGCGAGCCTCGCCCTCCAGGGGTCCCCTCCGCCCTGAGCTCGATCCCGGCCAGTTGGCCGTGACCTACGTCGAGGGCGGCGCGGCGGCCATCTCCGTCCTCACCGACGAGCGCTTCTTTCAGGGGAGTCTGTCGGACCTGGCGGCGGTCAGGAATGCCCTCCGTCGAGCAGAAAGAGAGGCGCCAGTCCTGCGCAAGGATTTCATCCTCGATGCCTACCAGGTCTACCAGGCCCGGGTCTACGGGGCGGATGCGGTGCTGCTCATCGCCGCCATCCTGGGGGTGGAGGAATTGGCCGAGCTTCTGGCGTTGGCCCGGGAGCTTGGCATGGAGGCCCTGGTGGAGGTTCACTGTGAAGAGGAGTTGAACCGAGTGCTTCCCCTCGGCCCCGCCATCATCGGCGTCAACAATCGGGATCTACAGGACTTCAGCGTGGATTTGGCCACTACCCTTCGCCTGCGGCCGCACATCCCCCGCTCCATAGTCCTCGTCAGCGAAAGCGGCATCCACTGCCGTGCCGACGTGGAGCGACTGGCGAGAGCCGGCGTGGACGCCATTCTGGTGGGGGAGGCCCTGGTGACGGCGGAGGACGTGGTTGGTAAGATCAGGGAGTTGAGCGCCCCCCCTCTTTCCCCCCCAACCCTTCGACCATGCTCAGGGCAGGCTCTAGGGGGGAGGAAAGGTGCGCCATGACCAGGGTGAAAATCTGTGGCATAACCAACCTGGAGGATGCTCTATTCGCCGCTGAGGCTGGGGCTGATGCCTTGGGCTTCGTCTTCTATGCCCAAAGTCCACGCTGCATCACGCCAGACCGAACGCGGGAGATCATCCTTCACTTGCCGCCTTTCTTGACGAAAGTGGGCGTCTTCGTCAACGACGAACTGGATCGAGTGGGGGAGATCATGGCTCATTGCCACCTGGATTACGCTCAGTTGCACGGGGACGAGACGCCGGAGCAGGTGGCCGCCCTGGCCCCACGGGCCATCAAGGCAGTGCGGGTGCGCTCGGCGGCGGATGTGGAGCGGCTGAGCGCTTACCAGGCGGCTGCCTACCTCCTCGACGCCTATCATCCCACGAAACCGGGGGGCACGGGAGAAACCTGGGACTGGGAGTTGGCCGTGGCAGCCAAGCCGTATGGCCCCATCATCCTGGCCGGGGGTTTGACACCTGAAAACGTGGGCGACGCCATCGAGCGGGTCCATCCCTACGCCGTGGACGTCTCGAGCGGAGTCGAAGCGGCGCCTGGGATCAAGGATCACCAGAAGGTGCAGTGCTTCATTACCGCTGCAAAAGGAGCTTAGACTGTGTCAAACGAGAGGAATGGCCACGAATTTCACGAATTAACACGAAGAAAAGAGGATCAATTAGTGCAACCTGTCCTGAGCCCAGTCGAAGGATTAGTGTCAATTCGTGGCAAAAGTGAGACCGTCCCCGATGAGGGCGGTCATTTCGGCCCCTACGGGGGGAAGTTCGTGCCCGATACGCTGATGTCCGCTTTGGATGAGCTGGAGGCCGCCTATCGGGAGGCACAGGCTGATGCCGCCTTTCACGAGGAGCTGGAGGGGCTGCTCAGGGACTACGCCGGCCGGCCCACGCCTCTCTACCTGGCCGAGCGGCTCACGGCCCACTGCGGCGGTGTCCTGAGCCGCTGGGCTGAGCCTGTCGAAGCCTCGTCGAAGGGCGGGGCGCGGATCTACCTCAAGCGGGAGGACCTGGCCCACACGGGGGCGCACAAGATCAACAATACCCTGGGTCAGGGATTACTGGCCCGGCGTATGGGCAAGCACCGTCTCATCGCCGAGACGGGGGCTGGTCAGCACGGGGTGGCCACGGCCACGGTGGCGGCGCTGCTGGGTATGGAGTGTGTGATCTACATGGGCACCGAGGACATGCGCCGCCAGGCCCCTAACGTGGACCGCATGCGTTTGCTGGGGGCCGAGGTGCGTCCCGTGGACGCTGGCAGCCGCACCCTGAAGGACGCCATCAACGAGGCCATCCGCGATTGGGTGACCAACGTGCACACCACCCACTACCTGTTGGGCTCAGTGCTGGGGCCGCACCCCTATCCCCTGATGGTGCGCGACTTCCAGGCGGTCATCGGGCGGGAGGCGCGCCAGCAGATTTTGGAAGCTGAGGGAAGGCTGCCCGATCTGCTCATCGCCTGCGTGGGGGGCGGGTCCAACGCTATGGGCCTCTTCCACGCCTTCCGCGACGACGCCGCTTCGCTTAAGGTGCAGTTTATTGGGGTGGAGGCGGGCGGACTGGGCATTGAGACGGGAAGGCACGCTGCTCGTTTCGCAGATCCCCGTCTGGGACGTATCGGCGTGTTGCACGGCACCAAATCCTACGTGCTGCAGGACGATGACGGCCAGATCCTGACCACCCACTCCATCTCCGCCGGCCTCGACTACCCCGCCGTGGGACCGGAGCATAGTTGGCTGCGCGACCAGGGTCGAGCGAGCTACACCTACGCCACCGATGAGGAGGCGCTGGAGGCCTTCCGGCTGCTGTGCCGACTGGAGGGAATCATCCCCGCCCTGGAGTCGGCCCACGCTGTGGCCGAGGCGATCAAGCGCGCGCCTGAGATGGATGCGGAGCAGGTCATCATCGTCAATCTGTCGGGGCGGGGGGATAAGGACTTGGAAAATGTCAAAGCGTGAAACGTCAAACGTGAAACGTGAAGCGTCAAACGTCAAACGTGAAGCGTGCAACTCGAATCTTGCTGTTGAGGGGCGTCCTCGCCCTGAACATATCGCGGAGGCCTTTGCCAGGGCCAGGGCTGAAGGGCGAGCGGCGCTGATGCCCTACCTGACGTTGGGATATCCCACACCGCGGCTGAGCCTGGAACTGGTGGAGGCGGTGGTAGCCGGCGGGGCCGATTTGGTGGAGCTGGGCATCCCCTTTTCCGACCCTCTGGCCGACGGGCCTACTATCCAGCGGGCCACCCACCTGGCGCTCCAGCAGGGCATGACGGTAGCTCGCTGCCTGGAGATGGCCGCGGAGTTGAGGGTCCGCGGTGTAGAAGTTCCGCTGCTCTTCATGGGCTACCTCAACCCCATCCTGGCCTACGGGGTCGAGGCTTTCGTCCAGGACTCTGCCCAGGCGGGGATAGATGGCTTCATCATCCCTGATCTCCCTCCCGAGGAGGCGGACGAGATCGAGGCCGCCTGCCGCCATAGCGGGCTGGCGCTGGTGTACCTGCTGGCCCCCACCAGCGCTGAGGAGCGCATTGCCCTGGTGGTTGAGCGCTCTCAGGGCTTTGTTTACCTGGTCTCTTTGGTGGGAGTCACCGGTGCCCGCGACTCTCTGCCTCCGGGTCTGGTCGAGTTCGTGGGACGGGTGCGCAAAGCTACGGAGATGCCCCTGGCCGTTGGCTTCGGCATCTCTACCCCGGCCCAGGCGCGGCGGGTGGGCGAGTTGGCCGATGGGGTCGTGGTAGGTAGCGCCATCCTCCGCCTGGTGGAGGATGAGGCGGCGGTGAAACAGCCGGCGCGAAAGGTGGAGGACTTTGTGCGCAGTCTACGCCGTGGCCTGGAGGGAAGAGATGGGTGAAAAAAGACAACCGCACCATGCACACCAGTTACGGCAACGCCATCTATCTCTCCGACGATGCGCAGACAGTCGAGGAGAAGGTGATGCAAATGTACACCGACCCCACCCGCATCCACGCCACGGATCCCGGCCACGTGGAGGGCAATCCTGTCCTCACCTACCACGACATCTTCAACCAGGATCGGGAGGAGGTAGAAGAGCTCAAGGCTCGCTACCGAGCCGGTCGAGTCGGCGATGTCGAGGTCAAGAAGAGACTGGCCAGGGTTTTGAATCGCTACCTGACCCCCTTGCGGGAGAAGCGCCGCGAGTTCGCTGCCCGGCCCGATGACGTGTGGGATGTCCTGCGCGAGGGCACGGCTCGCGCCCGGCCCCTTGCCCAGGCTACTGTGGCCGAAGTCAAAGAGAAGATGGGACTACGTGCAAACGTGATGCGTGAAACGTGAAACGGAAGGGAGGGAGATTATGGCTGAAACTGGCCTCTTGAAGTCGAAGGCGAGCTGAGAGAGCCATTCGTATCTAACGTAAAATGTCAAACGTAAAGCGTGCAACTCAAAATACAAAGGAGGAAACTCGAAATGAAAGAGACCAAGATTCTTCTCAGCGAGAAAGAGATGCCTACTCAGTGGTACAACATCCAGGCGGATCTCCCCAAGCCGCTGCCGCCGGTGATCCATCCGGCGACCGGCCAGCCCATCACACCGGATGACCTGGCACCGATCTTCCCCATGGCGTTGATCATGCAGGAGGTGAGCCAGGAGCGCTGGATTGACATCCCGGAAGAGGTGCAGGACATCTATAAACTGTGGCGCCCCACGCCCCTCTATCGGGCCTGGCGTTTGGAGAAAGCATTGGACACTCCGGCTCACATCTACTACAAGTGGGAGGGGGTCAGTCCGCCTGGAAGCCACAAGCCCAACACCGCCGTGGCCCAGGCCTACTACAACAAGAAGGAGGGCCAGACCCGTCTGGCCACCGAGACGGGGGCCGGGCAATGGGGAAGCTCCCTGGCCTTCGGCTGCAACCTCTTCGATATGGAGTGCAAGGTCTACATGGTCAGGATCAGCTACGACCAGAAACCCTACCGCCGCATCATGATGGAGACCTGGGGCGCTGAGTGTGTTCCTAGCCCCAGCCCGGATACCAAGGCGGGCCGGGACATCCTGGCCCAGAACCCTGACTCGACTGGCAGCCTGGGCATCGCCATCAGCGAGGCGGTGGAGGACGCCGTTACCCACGAGGGCACCAAGTACTCTCTGGGCAGTGTCCTCAACCATGTCCTCCTGCACCAGACGGTCATCGGGCTAGAGGCCAAGAAGCAGTTGGAGATGGCGGGCGACTACCCAGACATCATCATTGGCTGCATCGGCGGCGGCAGCAACTTCGCCGGCTTCTTCCTGCCCTTCGTCAGGGACAAGCTGGATGGGACGGCTCCAGACCTGCGAATCATCTGTGCCGAGTCCACCGCCTGCCCCAGCCTGACCCGAGGACTCTACAGGTATGACTTCGGCGACACCGCCTGCACGACGCCCCTGCTGAAGATGTACACCCTGGGGCACAATTTCATTCCCGCTCCTATCCACGCCGGGGGGCTGCGCTACCACGGCATGGCCCCCATCATCTGCCATCTCTACAACCTGGGGATCGTTGAAGCCGTGGCCTACCACCAGAACGAGGTCTTCAAGGCGGCCGTGAACTTTGCCCGGACGGAGGGCTTTCTCCCCGCGCCGGAGCCAGCTCACGCCATCAAAGCCGTTATAGATGCCGCGCTCAAGTGCCGAGAATCGGGTGAAGCCAAGGTAATCGTCTTGGCCTTCAGTGGACATGGACACTTTGACCTTGCGGCCTACGATGAATATCTGTCCGGCAGGATGCAGGACTACGAATTGCCTGAGGAGGAGATCCAGAAGGCACTGAAGGATCTGCCTCAAGTAGATGGTTAGCAGTTTGGAGTTTCGGGTTCGGAGTTTCGAGTTCATTCAACTCGAAACCCGAAACTCATTCCTGTAGGCCAGCTCTGCCAAAGCCGGTGCTCCTCAGCCATTCTGACCCAGGAGGAGCACCGGCCTTGAGTTTGACATTCTGTCCCAGTTGTGGTATCATCTCCCCTGAGAGCCTGTAAATAAATAAGTTCCCCAATCGTGTCATTGCGAGGAGCGCTTTTTGCGGCGAAGCAATCTCTTTCTTGGACAAACGTGGGGATTGCTTCGCAAAAAACGCTCGCAATGACATCGTGCCGGGAAGTTATTCTTTTACGGACCCTAACAATTGAATATCATTTAGGACGTGACTTTTCTTATCCAGAGAGGTGGAGGGACCGGCCCTGTGAAGCCTCGGCAACCAAGGTAGTCCGGTGGTCCTTGGTCGGATAGTCCTTGGTCAATTGGTTTGGATAATACCAGACCACCAGACCAAGGACCATCTGACCATCCGACTAGCTATGGTGCCAATTCCGGCAGACCCTTAGGGGGTTCTGGAAGATGAGAGCGTTGCAATGACGCGAGTGCCTCTTCAACCGGTATATCCCGCTGAAGAGGCTTTTTTAGTTCCCCTCTCTCCTCTCTGATTAGGGAAGCCCCAGCCACATTGGTCGTAAAACGACCGGAGAGGAGACTGTTTGTGACGAACCACTTTTCAACCCAGGCCGTACACGCTGGCGAGGAAAAACGCAAGCCCTACGGCGCCATCACCACTCCCATCATCCAGGCTTCGACCTACACCTTTGAGAACACCGCCGAAATCCTGGACTACATGCATCGCCTGGCAGCCAACGACCCGAACGTGCGAGGCGAGTATGGACGCTATGGCAACCCGACGCAGAAAGTGGTGGAGCGCAAGCTCGCCGCGCTGGAAGGTGGGGAACAGGCCCTGCTTTTCGCCAGTGGGATGTGTGCCATTACCACCACGATGTTTGCCCTGCTGTCCAGCGGCGACCACCTGGTGATGGTCAGCGGCAGCTACCGCCGCACGCACGAATTCGCCTTCAGCTACTTGAGCCGCTGGGGGATCGAGACCACCCTGGCGCCAATTGACGACCCCGCCGCGCTAGCCGCCGCCATCCGCCCCGCCACCCGGGTGATTTTTTCCGAGACGCCAACCAACCCCTACTTGCGTGTTATGGACCTGCCGCGAATGGTCGAGCTCGCCAGGCAGCACGGCCTCACCATCATCCTCGACAGCACCTTTGCTACGCCGATCAACCTGCGCCCGCTGGAGTACGGCGTTGATCTGGTGATCCACAGCGCGACCAAGTACCTGGGAGGTCACAATGACTTGCTGGCCGGAGTGGTGATTGGCTCTGGTGAGATCCTGGCCCCAATCCAATCGGCGCGGGGGGTGTTGGGCGGCGTAAGCAACCCTCACGACGCCTACCTGTTGCTGCGCGGCCTGAAGACGCTGGAATTGCGCGTCCGCCGCCAAAACGAGAACGGGCTGCGCGTTGCCCAGTTCCTGGAGAGGCATCCCACCGTCCGTCGCGTCTATTACCCCGGCTTGCCCAGCCACCCCGATTACGAGATCGCCCGGCGGCAGATGACCGGATTCGGCGGCGTGGTCAGCTTCGAGATCGAGGGCGACATGGACAAAACGTCCCGTTTCGTTGATCTCCTGCGCCTGCCCTACATCGGCCCTACGCTGGGCGGCGTGGAAAGCATCGTCGAGCAACCAGCCACGCTATTCTCCTTGAACCGTGAGGAGCGCGCCGAAGCGGGCATCGAAGATAACCTGGTGCGCTACGCGCTGGGCATTGAGGACGCCGATGATGTGATCGCCGACCTGGGTCAGGCGTTGGCACAGATTTAGCTTTGTTGCACGGAGGGGGTGATGATCGTACACAAGTTTGGCGGCACCTCGGTAGGGGATGCGCAATGCTTCGCCAACGTGGCAGACATCGTGATGGAACGCCATAACCAGACAAACGGCGCGGCGACGGGAGAGACGGTGGTCGTCGTCTCGGCGATGAGCGGCGTGACCAACCAGTTGATCGCCGGAGCGCGGGCGGCAGCCGATGGCAAGGACACCGTGTACCGCGAGATCAAGGCCGGACTGCTGAGCAGACACCTGGAAGTGGTGGAGACGCTGTTGGGTCAAAGTCCGGAGCGATTGGAGGTGGGTGGACTGATCGAGGATCGGCTGCACGAGCTGGAGCGGCTTTACCGCAGTATCGCTGTGCTGGGAGAGTTGACCGTCCGTGGCCGCGACGTGGTGGCGTCATTTGGTGAACAGCTCTCGGCAAACGTCCTGGCCGCCGTGTTGCGAGATCGGGGTGTGCGCGCCCAGGCGGTCAGTGCGACCGAGTTGATCGTCACCGACGACAACTTCGGCGCGGCGACGCCGCTGATGGATCAGACGCGCCGGCGGTTGCGACAGCAGATCAAGCCGCTGGTCGAGCGGGGCGTGATCCCGGTCATCACCGGCTACATCGCTGCCACCGAGGAGGGTGTGACCACCACCCTGGGGCGTGGAGGCGGCGATTACACCGCCTCCATCGTCGGCGCAGGGCTGGACGCCGATGAGGTGTGGATCTGGAGCGACGTGGACGGCATTCTCACCGCTGATCCCAACATCGTTCCCCAGGCGCGCACCCTGACCGAGCTCTCTTACGCCGAAGCGGCCGACCTGGCCTATTTCGGCGCGGACGTGCTTCATCCCAGGACGATCCGCCCGGTCACCGAGAGCGGCATTCCTTTGCGCATCGTCAATAGCTTCAACCCCACCCACCCCGGCACACTGATCGTTGAGAAACCTGGTGCTGACCGCGAACTATTGCCGGCGATTATCTCCACCACTGGCCTGAGCATGATCGCCATAGGCAGTCAGGACGGTACCTGGACGCTTCAGATGGCCGCTCGCGCGCTGCAGCGCCTCAGCGAAGTGGGCATTGACGTGCTGATGTTCTCGCAATCCCTCTCCGAACACAGCCTGAATCTGGTGGT